>DASRYP010000629.1:0-2869 GCA_035687165.1 Actinoplanes sp.
CCGAGGCGCCGAGCGCCTTGCCGTATTTGTGGACGGCCTCGGCGACCTGCATCGCCAGCTCGCGCGTCGGCACCAGGATCAGAGCCTTGGGGTAGTGCGGGCGGGCACGGCCGCTCTTCGCGATCCGGGCCAGCAGCGGCAGGCCGAACGCCAGCGTCTTGCCGGAGCCGGTCTGGCCGCGGCCGAGAACGTCCCGACCGGCGAGCGCGTCGGGCATGGTCGCGGCCTGGATCTCGAACGGGGTGGTGATGCCCTCGCGGCTGAGGACACGCACCAGCTCGGCCGGGATGCCCAGCTCGGCGAAGCTCGGCAGAGCAGCCACGGCCTCGACGGGCTCCTCGCTGACCTCGGGCTCGGAGATCTCGGGCTCGACGACCGCGGGCTCGACGACCGCGGGCTCGACCTCGGAGGTCTCGGCCTTGGTGGTCTCAGCCTCGGGGGCCTCGGCGGTGGGCTCGACCGCGACGGGAGTCGTGTCGGCCGGGGCCACGACGACCACGGTCTCGGTGGTCTCGGTGGCGGACTGCTCGGGGGTCGTCGGCTCAGCGGTGTCCGACTCGGTGGGGCGGTTTTCGAAAACGGACGGGAACGTGCTGGGGTCAGCGAAAGTGGTCAAGAGAACCTCTCTACGGGGGCGCATGCTCGCGAATGGCCCGCCGCGGCTACCGAAAGCCGGCCGCTGTAATGCCCGCAAGAACGCCCGTGGCGCACTCTGCGAGAGCACGCCGCGTCAACAACTGTCATAAGTGTACGGCTCAACGTCTGCGACGTCGGCCGCATTCCGCGCTGGTAGTGGGCAGGCTCACGCCCTGCCTCGCGGATGTCCCACGCACCGAACGGAAGCGATGCGCAAACCCGGCAAGCTTAGGTCAGCCGATCGCGTATGCCAAATCGAGCCCCGCCCGGCCACGTGTCGGTGGTCACGAGAAGATACCGCCGATCCAGTCGCTGAACGAGTTCCCGGCGGTCAGCAGGAAGACCACGCTCACCGTCACGAGCAGGCCCAACACCACCAGCATGGCGATCGCGACCTTCATGTTGCCGCGCCGCCGGTCGACCACCTCGTCACGCCAGCCCTGGGCCAGGATGTGTCCGGTTAACGACCCGGAAGTCTCGCCCGGGTTCATCGACACCGGCATCGTTGTGTCGATCGTCTGGTACCCGCCGGTGCCGTAGACGGTGCCGTGCAGGCGCTGCTGGGGAACGGCGATCGTCGGCTCAGGGTCGAAACCCGGCGGATAGGCCGGAGCACTGACCTGAGTGGCCGGAGCGGACTCCAGACGGGTCGGATTCGCGTTTGTGGCAGGTGTTCCCGGGTCCGACCGCGAGGGGGAACCGCTGAACGGCGGAGGCGAACTCGCTCCGAAAGGCGTGGTACGAGTATCCGGCTCGACGACCCCGAACGGGGTCGTGGCGGCCTGGGAGCGTCCTCCGGTCGCGGGTGGCACGGTGTACGAGGGTAGGCCGCTCGACGCCCGGGAGCTCATCGGCGGCGGCACCGGCGAGGGCCCGGGGCCGGGCGGCACGGGCGACGGGCCGGGACCTGGCGGCACGGGCGACGGGCCCGGAGCGGGTGGCACCGGCGAGGGCCCAGGACCGGGCGGAACCGGGCCGGGCGGCGTGGGGCTTGGCGCCGGGCGCGTCGGCGGCGGGCCAGGCTTCGGGAACGGTCCCGGAGTGGGCGCCGGGAACGGCCCGGGCGCGGGCGGGGCAGGGAACGGCTCCGGGGGCTGAGTCGGGTCGGGTCGGCCGGGTGCGGGGCTGGTCGGCTCCGGCTTGGCGGGCGCGGGACGCGACGGCGGCCCCGGAAGCGGGGCGGGGCGCTCGGGCTCGGCGGGCTCCGGAGCGGTGGACTGCGACGTCACCTTGGCCCGCGCCACGGCCGAACTGCCGTAGACCTTCGCCTCGCCGGTGTCCCAGCCGGCTGCGCGGGACGCGCCCGCGGATTCGGGACTGATCGAACCAGGCACGGTGGCGCGGACAGCGCCGGAACCCGGCGTCGTCGGCAGCGAGCGGTTGGAGCTGTCTACCTGCTCGGACGAGCGACCGGAGCTGGCCGGGCTGACCGGCCGGGCCGAGCCGACTGCCTTCTTCTCGGGAGCGGTCGAGCCTTCGGCGGTCGATCCATTCGCAGCCGACGAGGGAGCGGCCGGGACCGAGGGAGCGGCCGGGACCGCAGAGACCGGGGCGGTTGCCTTGACCGTGGGGGCCGGGGCCGCTGACACCGGGGCAGTTGCTTTCCCCGAGCCGCTACCGGAGCTCTCGCTCGACGGCTTCGCGGCCCACAACGCTCCCGGCGCGGGTGGCGGCGGAGGAGCGTATCCGTCCTGGTCGCCGCCCGCTGACGTCCCCGCAGCAGGCGGCTTCACACCGTCGCTGTCCGGTTTTGTCCGCTGCTCGTCCATGGATCCTCCCGACCCGCGTCCGACGGATTCGGTCGTCGGGCGTTGCCCCTAACCGTGCCATATCCGTGCGCGTCAGCACACCCGGCATCAAGTGGACCGTGCTCCCGGCCCGTCTCTGACCACCGGAAAGGCAATGTTCGAACGTCTTCCGGCGGACGACTTCCGTCCACCGAGCCCGAAGCGGACAAGCCGCTCCCGGGCGGCCGTCAGGACCCGGAAGAGGACGACCCGCTCGACTTCGCCGCCACCGACGACTTCGCTGACGACTCGGACGTCTTCGCCGAGCCGGAGGACCCGCTCGGGGTCTTGCTCGACGAGGACGACTCACCACCGCCCGAGCTCGACCCGCCACCCGACGGAGTCCCGTTGGTCGAGGACGAGTTGCCGCCCGACGGGCTTTCGTTGTCCGGCGGCGGAGGTGCCGTGGTCGTGGGCGCGTTCGTCGTCGGCGGGGTCGTGGTCGG
>DASRYP010000630.1:0-2550 GCA_035687165.1 Actinoplanes sp.
CTTTCCGACAATCCGGCGACCCGGGCGACCATCGTCAAGGACTGCCAGGCCGTGGTCGAGTCGGAGCTCGGCAAAAAGTCGGGCGTCTCGGCCGCCGCGGTGAAGCTGGCCTACAAGGCGATCACCTCGTTCGCCCCCGGCTATTACACCGAGACCGTCGACATCATGGTGCCGTCGATGCTCGAGCAGCTCCAGCCGTTCTGGACCGACTTCCAGGCGGCCGGCGGCGGCTCGTTCGGCGACTACCTGGCCAAGCGCCAGGACGAGGTCGGCCCGGCCCTACTGAAGGTCACCGACGACATGGCCGGAGCGTCCGAGAAGGCCGTGGTCGTCAAGACCTACGGCTCGGTCCGCGGCGGCGCCCAGAAGCACATCGAGGCGTCCCTGCCGGCCGTCGGCGCTCTGGTGGAGAAGTACGCCGCCTGATCCGGCTCCGAGAAAGCCGCGCCCGTCTTCCGTCGGGCGCGGCTTCTCGGCACGGTCGGCGACGGGCGGTCAGCGCAGGTAGTTGTCCTGGGTCTGGGCGTTGAAGACATCGGTGCGGAACAGCCGGGCGATCGCTGTTCGTGGGTCCTTGATCTCGAGCACGTCGATGCCCTTGGTGATGTCGTTGGAGTAGATGAAGCCGTTGTACCAGTACGCGGACCAGGAGCCACCGAGGGTGAGCTGGGTCGTCGACAGCGGGCCCCGCTCCCAGTAGGCGATCTCCTTGGGCCGGCGGGAGTCGGTGAAGTCCCAGACCGAGATGCCGCCGAGGTACCACGCCTGGACCATGATGTCCCGGCCCGGCACCGGGATCAGCGAGCCGTTGTGGGCCACGCACACCTCGGTGTCGGCGTTCGCCCGCGGGATCTTGAAGTAGCTGCGGAAGACCAGTTTGGCCTTCTTGCCCTTGCCGACGATGTCGTAGATCGCGTCGGCGCCGCGGTTCGGGCCGATCGTCGCGTTGCAGGTGGCCGCGCCGCCGCCACCCAGCTCATCGGTGAAGACGATCTTGGTGCCGTCGTTGTTGAACGTGGCGGAGTGCCAGAACGCGAAGTTCACCTCGTCGCGGACCGTGGTCACGACCTTCGGGGCGGCCCGGTCGGTGATGTCGAACAGCACACCGTCACCCATGCAGGCGCCGGCCGCGACGTTTTTCTCGGCGTACACGGTGATGTCGTGGCAGCCGGTCGTCGGGCTCTGCACGGGGTTGTCGCTGCCGGGGAAGCCGCCGTCCGGGAACAGCACCGGCGTGGCGACCACGGCCGCGGCCGCGGGGTTGCGGACCGGCACCTTGATGATCGAGATCTTGTCGTGCGGCAGGGCACAGTTCGGCACCGACGCGCCGGCCAGGTTGTACGACTGGACGTAGATATAGACGTTGGGGTCGTGGCGCTTGCCCGGCACCAGGGTCTGGGTGTGCGACCCGCAGTCCGTCTTGATCGACTTCAGATACCTGGGCGTCAGCGGGTCGCTGATGTCGAAGATCTTGACGCCTTCCCAGCGGTCCCCGGGCGCCACGGTCGTCGAGGCCACGTTGTCGCAGGTGTCGTTGGTGCGCTGCGAGTCGGTGCCGAGGAAGAGGAGGTGGCCGCTGATCGAGATGTCGTTCTGCGATCCGGGGCAGAGAACCTGCGCGGCGACCGTCGGGGCCTTCGGGTTCCTGATGTCGTAGACGGAGAACCCGTTAATGTTCCCACCGTATGCGTAACGTCCTTGGAAGGCCCAGTCCGTGTTCGTCCCCGTCAGCGGGCCGGACTTGTCCAGGTGAGCGACCTGCTGGAGATTCGGGCTGCTCACGATCTCGTCGACGCCGGGAATCCGGTGCTGACCGGCGGGCGTCCGCGCCGCGCTGCTCCCGGGCGCCGTCGGCAGCCCGACAACCAGAGCGAACGCGCTCACGGCGGCCAGCCGCTTGAGCATCCGCCCTCGTGGGGCAGTGTGCTTCATGGGTCTCCCTCCCCTGGCGCACCCTGCCGCGTGGTGGCAGCACGATACGGTTTCCCCTCCACGTATTCACCTTTGTCGTTACAGTAGTGGCAATAGATGCCTACGCAAGCATCTTTCTCCGTCGATTCAGGAGGTGCGGTGAGCCGGGCTCGGACATCGACGATCGTTGCGGCCGTAGCAGTCCTGGCGGGAGCGGTGGTCGTGGCGGTCGTGGCCCGGATGGGCGCCGACCACACCGCGGCGGCGCCCCGGCCGACCGTGAGCGCGACACCGGCCGAGCGGGTGGTGCTGCCCGGTGCCCCCGGCGACGAGGCGGTGGTGACCGATTCCGATCAGGTGCGCGCGCCGGCCGGCTCGACCTACAACGCCGTCGACACCACGTTCGTGCAGATGATGATCGTCCACCACCAGCAGGCCATCGACATGGCCGGTCTCGCACCCGGCAGAGCCGACAATACGCGTCTGGCCGCCCTCGCGGACCGGATCGCCGCGGCCCAGCCCGTCGAGATCACCTACTTTCGGGCGTGGCTCAAGGAACGCGGTCTGCCCGAGAACGATCCGAGCCACGACCACGCCTCGATGGCCGGCATGCAGAGCCCGGACGACCTGGCCGCGCTG
>DASRYP010000631.1:0-3907 GCA_035687165.1 Actinoplanes sp.
AGAGCACCACACAGAACGCGACGCCCAGCAGCACGTACCGGGCTCTCCTCATGACATCGCCGGGATGACGTGATCGCCGTACGCTCGGAGGGTTTCCTCCTTGGCGTCGTGCTGCAAGTAGACCGCGAACTGGTCGACCCCCAGCGAGCGCAGCTCCTCGAGCCGCTCGAGGTGGTTCTCGACCGGGCCGAGGACGCAGAACCGGTCGACCACCTCGTCGGGCACGAACGCGGTGTGCGGGTTGCCCGCCCGCCCGTGCTCGGCGTAGTCGTAGCCCAGCCGGCCCTTGATGTAGTCGGTGAGCACCTGCGGGACCGTGCCGTCGCCGCCGTAGCGGGCGACGATGTCGGCCACATGGTTGCCGACCATGCCGCCGAACCAGCGGGTCTGCTCCCGCTGGTGGGCCAGGTCGTCGCCGACGTAGGCCGGAGCGGCCACGCAGAACTTGATGGCCATCGGGTCGCGGCCCGCCTTCTCGGCCGCGCGCCGCACCGCCCCGATCATCCAGGCGGCGATGTCGGGGTCGGCGAGCTGCAGGATGTACCCGTCGCCGACCTCGCCGGTCAGGGCCAGAGCCTTCGGTCCGTACGCGGCGACCCACACCTCGAGGCTGCTGCCGGGCGCCCAGGCGAACTGCTGTTCCGTGCCGCGCAGGGTCACCTTCTCCCCGTTGGCCAGCCCGCGGATGACCCCGATCGCCTCGCGGAGCTGGGCCAGCGACTGCGGCTGCGCGCCGAGCACGCGCAGCGCCGAGTCACCCCGACCGATGCCGCAGATCGTCCGGTTGCCGTACATCTCGTTGAGGGTCGCGAACATCGAGGCGAGCACCGTCCAGTCCCGGGTTCCCGGGTTGGTGACCATCGGCCCGACGATCACCCGTTCGGTCTCGTCGAGGATCTTCGAGTAGATGACGAACGGCTCCTGCCAGAGCACGTGCGAGTCGAAGGTCCAGACGTGGCTGAACCCGGCCGCCTCGGCCTGCTTGGCCAGCTCGACCACCGCCAGGGCGGGCGGGTTGTTCTGGAGTACCACTCCGATGTCCATCCGGCCGCCTAGAGGAGATATTCGGAGAGGGCGCGGGGGACGTACTGGCCGCGGCCGGCGCGACCGGTGTACTCGCCGGCGCGGCTGATCACCTCGCCGCGGGACAGCACGGTGTCGACCTTGCCGTCGATCTCCCAGCCCTCCCAGGCGGAGTGGTCCAGGTTCATGTGGTGGGTCTCGACGCTGATCCGGGTGCGCCCGTTCGGGTCGTAGAGCACGATGTCGGCGTCCGAGCCGGGCGCGATGACGCCTTTGCGCGGGTAGAGGCCGAACATGCGGGCCGGCGTGGTCGCGATGGTCTCGACCCAGCGGGCCAGCGACAGCTTGCCGTCGACCACGCCTTGGTAGAGCAGGTCGACGCGGTGCTCGACGCTACCGATGCCGTTCGGGATCTTGGAGAAGTCGCCCAGGCCGAGCTCCTTCTGGTCCTTCATGCAGAACGGGCAGTGGTCGGTCGAGACCACCGACAGGTCGTTGGTGCGCAGGCCCTGCCACAGGTCGGCGTGGTGGCTCTCGTTCTTGCTGCGCAGCGGCGTCGAACAGACCCACTTGGCGCCCTCGAAGCCGGGGGCGCCGAGCTGGTCCTCGAGCGTCAGGTAGAGGTACTGCGGGCAGGTCTCGGCGAAGACGTTGCGCCCCAGGTCACGGGCGGCCTTTACCTGCTCGAGGGCCTTGGCGGCGCTCAGGTGCACGATGTAGAGCGGGCAGTCGGCGGCCACACTGGCCAGCCAGATCGCCCGGCTGGTGGCCTCGGCCTCGAGCTCCTGCGGCCGGGTCAGGCCGTGGTGGATCGGGTCGGTCTCGCCGCGTTCGAGGGCCTGCTTGACCAGGACGTCGATGGCCGGCCCGTTCTCGGCGTGCATCATGATCATGGCGCCGTTGTCGCGCGCCTTCTGCATCGCCCGCAGGATCTGGCCGTCGTCGGAGTAGAAGACCCCGGGGTACGCCATGAAGAGTTTGAAGCTCGTGATGCCCTCGGTGGAGACGAGCTGGTCCATCGCCTTGAGTGCGTCGTCGTCCACGCCGCCCAGGATCATGTGGAAGCCGTAGTCGATGTGGCAGTTGCCCTCGGCCTTGGCATGCCAGGCGGCCAGCCCGTCCTGCACGACCTCGCCGTAACGCTGCACCGCGAAGTCGATGATCGTGGTGGTGCCGCCGATCGCCGCGGCCCGGGTGCCGGTGTCGAAGGTGTCGCTGGCCGCGGTGCCGCCGAACGGCAGCTCCATGTGGGTGTGGGCGTCGACCGCCCCCGGGATCACGTATTTCCCGGTGGCGTCGATGACCTCGGGCCCCTCCGTGGGGCCACGGCCCGGCGCGAAGACGGCCGCGATCGTCTCGCCCTCGATGAGCACGTCGGCCGGCGTCGCGCCGGTCGGTCCGACGACCGTCCCGCCCTTGATCAGGATGCTCACGGAGTCACCAGCCCGTCGTACGAGTCGGGGCGGCGGTCGCGGTAGAACTGCCATCGGTCGCGGACCGTGGCGAGCAGACCGAGGTCGAGGTCGCGGATGATCAGCTCGGGCTCGTGGGTGTCGCCGACGTCGCCGACGAACTTGCCCTCGGGGTCGACGAAGTAGGTCTGACCGTAGAAGTCGTTGTCGCCGAGCGGCTCGACGCCGACCCGGTTGATCGCGCCGACGAAGTATTCGTTGGCCACGGCGCTGGCCGGCTGTTCGAGCTGCCACAGGTAGCTGGAGAGGCCCCGGCTGGTCGCCGACGGGTTGAAGACGATCTTGGCGCCGGCCAGTCCGAGCGCCCGCCAGCCCTCGGGGAAGTGCCGGTCGTAGCAGATGTAGACGCCGATGCGGCCGACCGCCGTGTCGAAGACGGGGTAGCCGAGGTTGCCGGGGCGGAAGTAGAACTTCTCCCAGAAGCCGCTGACCTGGGGAATGTGGTTCTTGCGGTACTTGCCGAGGTAGGAGCCGTCGGCGTCGACGACCGCTGCGGTGTTGTAGAGGACGCCCTCCTGCTCCTTCTCGTACATCGGGAGCACCATCACCAGGCCGAGTTCGGCCGCGAGGGCCTGGAAGCGTTCGGTGGTCGGCCCGGGGATCGACTCGGCGTACTCGTAGTAGGCGGAGTCCTGCACCTGGCAGAAGTAGGGCCCGTAGAAGAGCTCCTGGAAGCAGATCACCTTCGCGCCCTGGGCGGCGGCGTCGCGGGCGTAGTCCTCGTGCGCCTTGATCATCGATTCCTTGTCGCCCGTCCACGTGGTCTGGACGAGGGCGGCACGAATGATGTCGCTCATGTGACTGCCCCTCTCAATCGATCTCTATCGCTACGCGGGCGCGCGGGAAGCGTCCGTGATCGTGTTGTCTACTCCCCGTCATACACCCTGCGCTATACCTATGGCATCGCTCCGCTCCGCAGCGACCGCGGGGGTTGAATATCGCCTTCGGATGCCGTAGGACACTAACGACACACGTTCGGGCGGACAATGGGTTGAACGTAACGGACTGTTTCGGAGAGGTAACTTGCTCGCGCTGATCACGGGGGCGGTCGACGACCGCAGCGCCCGCGGCATAGCGGCGGCCGTAAGCCGCTTGGTCACCGCCGGAGAGCTGACGGCCGGCACCAGGCTGCCGACCGTCCGCGAGGTCGCGCGCGAGCTCCGGGTCAGCCCGACGACGGTCAGCGAGGCGTGGCGCAGCCTCACCCGGGCGGGTGCGATCCAGACGCGGGGGCGGTCGGGGTCGTACGTGGCCGCGCCGGTGCTGCCGCGCCAGAAGTTGCGCTTTACGCAACTCAGGGGCGTTTCGGCCAGGTCACGTGATCTGTCGACCGGCATACCCGATCATGACCTTTTGCCCGACCTGACGGACGCGCTGAAACGGATCGGCGACGGGCGGGTGACCACCAGCTA
>DASRYP010000632.1:0-5255 GCA_035687165.1 Actinoplanes sp.
AAGGACTTCGACCTCACCTCGCTGCTCGGGGTGCGCGACCTCCACTCGTACGATGTGCAGGGCCTTTTCCGGACCCGGCAGGCGCAACGCAACCGGCTCAGCGTGCCGATCGGGGTCACCGAGGACGGCGAGGTCATCGAGCTCGACATCAAGGAGTCGGCGCAGGGCGGCATGGGCCCGCACGGCCTGCTGATCGGCGCGACCGGCTCGGGCAAGAGCGAGCTTCTGCGTACGCTCGTCTGTGGCCTGGTCGCCACGCACAGCTCGGAGATCCTGAACCTGGTGCTGGTCGACTTCAAGGGTGGCGCCACGTTCCTGGGCATGGACCGGCTGCCGCACACCTCGGCCGTCATCACGAACCTGGCCGACGAGCTGCCGCTGGTCGACCGCATGCAGGACGCGCTCAACGGCGAGATGACCCGGCGCCAGGAGTTGCTGCGGGCCAGCGGCTACGCGTCGCTGTTCGACTACGAGAAGGCGCGGGCCGCGGGCGTCCAGCTCGTGCCGTTCCCGGTGCTGCTGATCATCGTCGACGAGTTTAGCGAGCTGCTGTCGAGCAAGGCCGAGTTCATGGACCTGTTCGTCTCGATCGGACGGCTGGGGCGCAGTCTCGGCGTCCACCTGCTGCTGGCCTCTCAGCGCCTCGACGAGGGACGGATCAGCCGGGTGGAGGGCCACCTGTCCTACCGCATCGCGCTGCGCACCTTCTCGTCGATGGAGTCGCGGGCGGTGATCGGCGTCGGCAAGGCCTACGAGCTGCCGTCCGATCCGGGCAACGGCTACCTCAAGATTGACACGACGAACCTGGTGCGCTTCAAATCGGCGTACGTCTCGGGGCCGTACGCCGGAGCGAAGCCCGGCACGGCCGTGAGCGGGGCTTCCAGCGCCGCGCCCCAGATCGTCGAGTTCACCACTGTGCGGTCCGCGCGCCTGGAACCTGTCGCTGAGGTCACGACCGAGAGTCCGGTCGCCGAGGGTGCCGCCGTGACCGGGCCGAGCCTGGTCGACGTGCTGCTCGACCGGCTCGTCGGATCCGGGCCGCCGGCCCGCCAGGTGTGGCTGCCACCATTGGCCGCCTCGCCCACGATGGACTCGCTGCTGCCCAGCATCGTGCCCGACCCGCAGCGCGGCATGACCGTCGACGACGTGACCTTGCGCGGCCGGCTGCGGGTGCCGATCGGCGTGGTCGACCGGCCGATGGACCAGCTCCGCGAGTTGCTGCTGGCCGACCTGGGCGGCGCTGACGGCCACGTGGGCATCGCCGGGGCGCCGCAGAGCGGCAAGTCCACCCTGCTGCGCAGCCTTCTGCTCGGTCTGGCGCTGGTGAACACCCCGCGCGAGGTGCAGTTCTACGGGCTCGACTTCGGCGGCGGCGGCCTCGCCTCGATCGCCGGACTGCCCCACGTCGGCTCGATCGCGACCCGGCTCGAACGTGACCGCGTGGTGCGTACCATCGAGGAAATTCTTCAGATCATGGAGAGCCGGGAGGCCGAGTTCGCCCAGCGCGGCCTCGACTCGATGGCCTCCTACCTGGCCGCCTGCGCGCGTGGCGACATCGTCGACCGGTTCGGCCATGTGTTCCTGGTGGTCGATGGCTGGTACACGATGAAGCAGGACTTCCAGGACCTGGACAGCAAGTTTCAGGAGATCGTCTCGCGGGGCCTGGCGTTCGGCGTGCACGTGATGATCACCGCCACTCGATGGTCGGAGATGCGCACCTGGATGCGCGACCTCATGGGTACCCGGCTCGAGCTGCGCCTCGGCGACACGATGGAGTCGGAGGTCGGCTCCCGCAAGGCCGCCACCGTGCCCAACCAACCCGGCCGCGGCCTCACCATGGATGGCCTGCACTTCCTGAGCTCGCTGCCCCGTATCGACGGCCTGGCGGTCATCGACGACCTGGCCGAGGCGACCAAGGCGGTCACCGAGGAGATCGGCACGTTCTGGCCGGGTCCGGTGGCGCCGCCCGTACGGATGCTCCCGGCCAGCCTGCCCGCCGCCGACCTGCCCGACCCCGAGCCGGAGGCGCGCTTCGTCCTCGGCCTCGACGAGCAGCGTCTCGCCCCGGTGTGGCACGACTTCCTGGCCAGCCCGCACCTGCTGGTCTTCGGCGACAACGAGACCGGCAAGACGAACCTGCTGCGCCTGGTGCTGCGCTCGGTGCAGCGCCGCTACGGCCCCGACCAGGCCAAGGTGGTGCTCGGCGACTCCCGCCGTGACCTGGACACAGCGGTCGATCCCGCGTACCTGGTCGGCACGGGCTTCACCGGCGACCAGCTCTACGATCTGGCCGGCAAGGCCTCGGTGTCGATCACCAAGCGCATCCCCGGCGCGGACATCTCGTCGGAGCGGATGCGCCGGCGCGACTGGTGGGAGGGTCCGGAGCTGTTCGTCGTGGTCGACGACTACGACCTGATGACCCGCGGCACCGGTTCAGGCTCCGCGCTCGAGCCGCTGCTGCCGCTGCTCGCCCAGGGCGCCAGCATCGGCCTGCATGTCATTCTGGCCCGGAGCACCTCCGGGTCCATGCGGGCCATGATGGACCCGGTCGTGCGCCGGATCTGGGAGCTGGGCAACCCTGGCGTACTGTTCTCCTACCCCAAGGAAGAGGGCAAGTTCCTCGGTCAGGCCGCGCCGCGGCGCCTGGCCGCCGGCCGAGCCCAGCTCGTCACTCGGCGCGAGGTGCGGCTCATGCAGACCGGACACGTCACGCCTGGTGCGGGCCGATGAGAGAGGTGCGTCGATGACCGCGGCCTACAGTGGTGAGCTCTGCCGGCTCACCGTGACCGGACCCGACCGTCGGGTTGACCTGGCCGTCCCGGTCGACACCCCGGTGGCCGACCTGCTGCCCACGCTGTTGCAGCAGACCACCGCTGGGCCCGGCTTCGACCGCGACGTGTCGGAGGGCCCCTGGGTGCTTCAGCGCCTCGGGCAGGTCCCGTTCGACCTGGCGGGCACGCCGCAGAGCCTCGACTGGACGGAGGGCGAGCGGCTCTACCTGCGCCGTGCCGAGGACCCGCTGCCTGAACTCGACTTCGACGACCTGGCCGAGGGCGTCGCCACGATGGTGAACCGGCGTGCCGACCGTTGGCAGCCGGAGTACCGCCGGCCGCTGTTCCTCACGCTCTCCGCGGTGGTGCTGGCCATCGTCGCCCGCGCGATCCTGTTGCCGGGGCCGTTGGTTCCGCAGCTCATCACGCTCGGTGCGCTCTCGCTCGCCATGCTCACCGCCGCCCTGGTCAGCGCCCGCAAGCACACCGACGGCCGCTTCGCGCTGCTGTTCGGCTACGGCTCGATTCTGTTCGCCGTGCTCGCCGCCTCGGGCGTGGTGGACGGGCGCACGACCGGGCCCGGCGTGCTCGCGGGAGCCGTCGCCGCCATGGTGGTCGGCGTCTTGTTGCTGATCGCCCAGCGCACGGTCGCCACCGGGATGCCGTTCGGCCCGATGCTGTTGGTCAGCCTGATGGCCGGGGCAGTGGTGCTGATCCGGCTGCTCGGCGACGCGACCGGGGCGGACACCGGGCAGACGTGTGCCGCAGCGGCCGTCGTCCTCTTCGCCGTCGCGGTGGTGGCGCCCCGGGTGGCGGTGAAGCTGTCGCGTCTGCGCGGACCGCAGCTACCCAAGTCGGGCGAGGACATGGCGTACGACATCGAGCCGGACAACTCCGCCCTGGTCCGCGACCGGGCGGATGCCGCCGACACCTACCTGACGGTTGCCATCGCTACGGCCTGCCTGCTGCTGCCCGTGCTTTTCTTCTTTGTGAACAAGGTGCCGGGCTGGTCGGGCTGGACGCTGATCCTGTTGGTGTCCAGCTCCGTCCTGCTGAGGGCACGAGCCTTCCTGGGGGTATGGCAACGTCTCGCCCTGGTGATGGCCGGTGTCGCCGGCTTTACCCTGGTGATCCTGCGCTTCGCCAGCACCCTCCCCCTCGGATCCCGGGACGCGATGCTCGGTGTCCTGCTCGCCGTGCTGATCCCGTTGGTGATGGCGGCGTTGCGGCCCTGGCCGCAGCGGATGCTGCCGTTCTGGGAATACACGGCGACCTTCCTCGACGTGGCGACCGGCATGGCGGTGCTCCCGGTGCTGGCTCAAACGCTCGGGTTCTATGCCTGGGCCCGCGGACTGTTCGGGTAGGCGGCGATGCAGACCCAGCGCGACCATGTGCACGCCCACCAGTTCATGATGGGCCGGCTCGGCTCCGCGCTCGTGCAGGGCGATCCGGCCAGTGCCGAGATCCCCGGTCAGCGTCCGCTCAACGGCTTGATCTACGGGCTTGTGGCCGCGCTGCTGGTCCTCGGCGGCGTGGCCGTCTATGGCTGGATCGTGCCCGGCGGCAGCAAGGCCTACGACAAGCCCGGTTTGCTGCTGGTCGAGAAGGAGACCGGCAATAGGTACATCTATCTCGGCGGCACGCTGCACCCGGTCGCCAACGTCACGACCGCGTCGCTGCTGCTCGGCACCGGCATGTCCGTGAAGCTCATCTCGCAGAACTCGTTGCGGGAACTGCCGCGCGCGCCCCAGCTCGGTGACGGCCGCTGGCCGCAGTCGGTGACCGCGAACCGGTTGGTCGTCGGCCCGTGGCTGGTCTGCTTGTCGGGCTCGTCGTCGGTCGGCATCAACCTCGACCCGGCCGCGCCGGCCGAGAACCTGCCCCGGAACCGGTTCGTCGTCGTCCGCGGCCCCGGGAAGGTGTCCTACCTGATCCTCGACGGGCACAAACACCGGGTCACGAAGGACTCGGTGCTGGTCGCCCTCGGCGTCAGCAGCACACCGGGCGTCACCGCCCCGAAGGCCTGGCTCAACTGGCTTCCCGGTGGCGCCGACCTCGGGCCGGCCCCGATCGAGGGGTACGGGTCGGCCGGCCCGAAGATCGCGGGGAAGAATCGGACCGTCGGAACGCTCTTCCGCCAGCAGCCCTCCGGGGGAGCGGAGCAGTTCTTCGTGCTGCGCCCGGACGGGCTCGCGCCGATCAGCCCGACCGAGTTCCTGCTCGCCGCCGCGCGGGGCAGCGGGCCGGCGCCCATCCGGATCGAGGCGGCCGACGTCGTGGCGGCCAAGCGCTCCGCCGACCGTACGCTGCTGGACCGCCTGCCCGACCTCACCGAGGTCAGCCCGGTCGAACCGGGCGGACTGGTGCTGTGCCAGCGGCAGACGCCGGTCGACGAGAGCACGTTTCGCAGCACCGTCGTCTACACCACGCCCGCGGCCGCCGCGCTGGACTCGCACGTCATCGCGGCTCCGGGCACCGGCATGA
>DASRYP010000633.1:0-4001 GCA_035687165.1 Actinoplanes sp.
CGCCGCGCCACCGGCCACCGCGGCGACCGAGTCGACCAGCAGGATCTCCCGGGTCCGCGGCGGCATGCCCTGCTCGTCGAGCAGCCCGCCCTCCTGGCCGACCGCGACCATCGTGCCCATCGTGTCGAAGAAGTCGGTGATCAGCAGGGTGAAGATGAACATCACGACGACCAGCCAGCCGGCCCGCGACCAGGAGTCGAGCACGTTGAAGTGGCCGATCAGCGACAGGTCGGGGGTGCTGACGATCTTGTCGGGCAGCGTGGGGACGTTGAGCGACCAGCCCGTGGGGTGGGCAATCGCCTCGACGATGATCGCCAGCACGGTGGTGCCGACGATGCCGATCAGGATCGCGCCCCGCACCTTGCGCACGAACAGGACCAGCGTGAAGAGCAGGCCGATGGCGAAGACCGCGGTCGGCCAGGTCGACAGCTTGCCGCCGATGCCCAGTTCGAGCGGCACGGTGGTGCCCGCCGCGTCCGGGATCCGGCGGACGAATCCGGCGTCGACCAGGCCGATGATCATCAGGAACAGCCCGATGCCCACGCCGATCGCCGTCTTGAGCTGTGTCGGCACGGCCCGGAAGACCAGCTCACGCAGGCCGGTGAGGACCAGGACCGCGATGAGCACACCCTCGATGACCACCAGACCCATCGCGTCGGCCCACGTCATCTCGGGCGCGATCTCGTACGCGACCAGCGCGTTCACACCCAGCCCGGCGGCGAGCGCGAGCGGGAAACGAGCCACCACGCCCATCAGAATCGTCATCACGCCGGCCACCAGCGCGGTGCCCGCGGCCAGGGCGGCGAGCGGCAGCTTGGCGCCGTCCCCGTCAACCCCGTTGCCGAGGATCAGCGGATTGAGCACCACGATGTAGGCCATCGTGAAGAAGGTCGCGAGGCCACCGCGAACCTCCCGGCCCACGGTCGAGCCGCGGGCCGTGATCTCGAAGAACCGGTCAAACCCATTCTTCGACGTACGGGTGTCGGCAGTAGTGGTCATGCGGCCCTCTCCGGATCACGAGGCGACATCGCGGGCATGGTCTCAGCCATCGATGACCTGCGCGAAACCGACCGATGTCGGCCAGGTCACATGAGCCCACACGTGATCTCCGCAGACCTATCCTGTCCGGGTGAGTGAGAAGCCCCGAGTCGAGCCGCTGGACCCGCCCATGGTCCCGTTCGCGGTCGGCGGTCTGGCCCTGTTCGCCATCGCTGCCCTGATCGTCTGGCTGGCCGACGGCCCCGACCGCTGGCTGCAGATCTGCGTCGCCGGCTTCCTGGTGGGCCTGCCCGGCCTGATCACGATGATCGTGCACGACCGGCACCGCAAACGCCGCCGGCGGCTGTCCCACCCCGAGTTCAGCGTGACGTCTCAGCTGTGACCGTAATCCTCGGCCGGCTCGCTCTCCTCGACCGAGCCGTGGCCGCGGCTGACCGCGACCGCCTCGACCTCGCTGTCGTCGTAGACCGTGGGCAGTTCCTCGACCGGCTGCTCGGAAGAGCCGAGCAGAGCCTCGGAGTGGGCACCGCAGCCGTGGTCGGCACTGACCGCGCGGCCGTCGTCGGGGGCATAGAGGTTGCCGCAGACGCCGAACATCGCGCGGAGTGAGCCGGCCAGCGCCAGGTAGAAGCCGCAGGTGCCGCAGCGGGCGGTGCGCGGGGCGGCCACCGAGATCGGCGCCTCGGGACCGGCCTCGCCGTCATACCACCGCTGGGCGGCGTCGATGCGACCCTCGCGCGACATGACCCGTGAGCGGCCGAGGCCCAACTCCCAGCTGACCTCCTCGACGGCGGGGTCGTCGCTGAGCACGTAGCCCTGGGTGAGACGCGTGTCGTCGGCCGTGGTGGGCATGAGGTCGCCCACGCCGAGGTCGCCGGGCTGGAGCCGCTCGTTCCACGGCACCCAGCCGGGGGCGAGCAGCGCGTCGGGCCCGGGCAGCAGCACGGTCTCGCAGACGGTCACGTGCCGGCTGCGCGGGACGCGGGTCACCGTGACCGCCCACCGCCAGCCGCGATAGCCCGCGAGGTGGCTCTCGAATAGATGGGTCACGAGCCGGTCGCCCTCGGCGATGGCTTCGAGATGGTCTCCGATGTCGGCCGGGTCCACATCGGTGATCGCTCCACGAGCGACGCCGATCGCGTCGGCACAAACCTGGTCGAGGCGGGCAGCGCGCGTGGTGGTCCGAGTCGTCACAGATCTATTGTCCCCCACCGGGACGGATGTTCCGCAGCGACTCCCCCAGATCTGACGGGCCCGGGACGGGACATCGCTCGCCCCGATCAGTCAGGATGGGTTCCATGCCGCTGCTTCCCTCTCTCGGGCGCACCGTCGGCACCGGCGTCAAGGCCGCCCGCGTGCTGGTGCGCGGTTCCGTGCGCGGCGGAGCCTGGGCGACCCGCCGAGTCGGCTCGGCGCGGGCCCGGGGCGCCGCCAACGAGGCCGGCATGATCCGGCTCTTCGACCTGCACGCGCTCTCCTGCGCGGGCGACATCCTGATCGCGATCGGCCTCGCGGGCACGATTTTCTTCAACGTCCCGCTGGGCGAGGCGCGCAGCAAGGTGGCGCTCTACCTACTCATCACGATGGTGCCGTTCGCGCTGCTGGCACCGGTCGTGGGCCCGCTGCTCGATCACTTCCGGCACGGGCGGCGCTACGCCCTCGCGGTCACCATGCTGGGCCGGGCTTTCCTGGCCTACGTGATCTCCGATCACCTGTTCAACTGGGGACTTTATCCGGCGGCTTTCGGGGTGCTGGCGCTTTCCCGGGCGTACGGGGTGGCGCGCTCGGCGGCCGTCCCCCGGCTTCTGCCCGAGGGGGTGGGGCTCTCCCAGGTCGGCGCCCGGGCCAGCGTCTACGGCACGTTCGCCGGCGCCGTGGTCGCTCCCGTGGGCCTGCTCGCGTTCAAGTTCGGCCCGCAGTGGCCGCTGCGCGTCGCGACGATCATCTTCATCGTCGGTATGGTGGTGGCCCTGCGCCTGCCGCCACGCGCCGATTCCGACCCGCCCGAGGCAGTGCCCCGCCCGTGGCGCACGATGCTGCGCCTGCCCCGCGGCGGCGACCGCCCGTTGGCCGGCAAACTGGTGATCGCCACCCTGGTCGGCACCGCCGGCCTGCGCCTGCTGTACGGCTTCATGCTGCTCTTCCTGGCCTTCGTGATCATGGCGAATGAGCTGGACACGACGGTGCTCGGCCACGACATCGGCCGGAAAGGCGCGGTCGGACTGATCGGCGGCGCGCTGGCCATCGGCACGTTCCTTTCCACCGCGGTCGGCACGAGGCTGCGCATCCGCCGTCCACTCGCGCTGCAGTTCACCGGCCTGGCCGTCACGGCGGGCGTGGGCGTGCTGGCGACGCTGTTCTACAACCTCGCGATGGTCACGCTGCTGGCGCTGCTTGTCGCGATCTTCAGCGGCATCGCCAAGCTCGCGGTCGACGCCAGCATCCAGGAGCGGGTCCCCGAGCGCCTGCGGGCGAGCGCGTTCGCCCACTCCGAGACGGTCCTCATGATCGCCTGGGTGGTCGGCGGCGGCATCGGCATCATCCCGCTACCCGGCCGCCTCGGCGTGGCGCTGGCCGCGTTGCTGGCCGTGATCGCCGCGGTCCGCGCGGGTTACGTCGCCACCCGGCTCCACAATGAACGTCTCAGCGGCCGCGCCGGCGACGAGGAGCCTGCCGAACGCGAACATGCCCCGGCCCCCGCCGGGGGACCATCCTTCGCCACAGCACCGCCCGCCGCCACAGCACCGCCCGCCGCCACGGCACCGCCCGCCGCCACGGCACCGCCCTTCGCCCCGAGGGGCAGCGCCGGCGATGGCGGAAGCGGCCACGATGACCGACGGTGGACCCGCCGAGCGACGCCGAGCGAAGGCTCCGGCGTGCCGACCGATCCGTGGCCGGAGGCGCCGACCGTGCCCACTCCCACGAGGCCCAACAACGTGTCACCGGTCGGCGGCAGGACGGCGCCCCGACCATCGGCCCGGCCCGACCCGCCCACCAGGATT
>DASRYP010000634.1:0-2671 GCA_035687165.1 Actinoplanes sp.
GTTGTGGCCGGTGCCCGGGTCGTCGGGGCCGGCGTTGAGCCCGGACAGGCCGTCGGTCACCGTGTACATGCTCATCAGCAGTTCGCTCTTGAAGCCGAACCGGGCCAGATAGTCGGCGACGGAGCCGCGCACCAGATCGATGAAGGTGCTTTGGAGCGGGGGACGGATGTAGCGGTCGGCGATCTGCTCGACGCTGCCGGGCTCCTGGAGCCAGGCGGGCGCCAGGTCGGCCCGCAGCGCGCCGATCTCGACCGCCAACTGCTCGTCGGCGGCGACGTCACGCCGGGAGAAGAAGCGTTCGAGCTGGTCGCGGGTGGCCGCCTGGTCGCGTCCGAAGAGCAGGTGGGGCGAGCCGGCGGGGCCGGGGGTGGGCAGGAAGTAGTGCGGATCGCGGCGCAGCACGGGGATGTCGATGTCGAGGGTGTGCAGCAGCTCGGGTGGCATCAGGCCGAGCAGGTAGGAGCCCGTGGAGTGGCCCAGACCGGGTGCTTTGGCGAACGGGTACTCGGTGCGCGCGGCGCCGCCGATCACGTCGGACGCTTCGAGGACGACGACGCTGAGGCCGGCGCGGGCGAGCAGGATCGCGGAGACGAGGCCGTTGTGACCAGCGCCGATGATCACTACGTCGGACCGGGCGGGGACCCCGGTGGCGTTGAGGGCGGTCATGACGACTGAGGGTAGCGCGACCCGCCGGGAAGGAAATTCCCCTGTTCGGACGTGAAAAAATCAGCTCACGACTCACGTCGGGTCTGGAAGGCGCTCGCGCTGCGGGTGACGGCGTACCCGGCCAGCACGATGACGTGGAAAAGATAGAGCCAGAGACCGACCGCGACCATGCCGCCGATTTCGTCGAATCCGCCGAACGGGGCACCGAGATTGAGTGGAAGAGAGCAGAAGAGCACGAAGCCGTGGAGGAAACCGGACAGTGTGGCGGCGGTGAACGACCCGACCAGGACCGTCGACAACCAGCGCGGGCGGCCGGGGGCGACGTAACGGTAGACCCAGATCACCACCGGAGTCAGCACCAACCAGGCGGCGAGGAAGGAGAGGACGACACCGAGTACGGAGTACCAGCCGCCACGCACCCACAGGCCGCTCGTGGACGGGAGCGCCAGGAACATCGCCAGCAGCAGGGCCGGAGCGGCGGCCAGCAGGGGCAGCCAGAGCACACGGCCGCGCCAGCCCACGAGGGCCTCCCCGCCGGGCGCCCGCAGCGAGACGAAGGCCCGGCGCAGGCCCTCGCCGTAGAGCGTCGCGGGCAGCAGGCTGGCCAGCGCGAAGAGCGGTGTCAGGTGCAGTCCGGCCTCGATCAGCGCGGCCAAAGCCCGGGGCGCCCCGATCGCGTCCGGCAGGGCCGCGATGGTGTGGCCGGTGAGCCGCCGTACGCGGTCGGCGCCCATGATCCAGCCCGTGATCCAGACGGCGAGCAGGGCAATCGGCACCACGGCGATGCCGGCGTAGAAGGTGACCGCCGCCGCGTGCAGGGCGAGGTCGCGTCCGTGCAGGGGCTGGAAGGGCACAGCCAGCGCCGTACGCGCCCGTTCCAGCTGCATAGTCACAGCAACTCCCTACCCAGTTGTCCACCGGCCGATGCGTTATCCACAGGCACGGGCAGAGACCGGCACGGCGGTACGCTGACCGGGCACCAGAAGTCGTGGGCAACAGCGGAATTGTCGTTCGACCTGCTCGACGAGCAGGCGAGGACTGAGCGCGGGCGGGGAGCGGACGTCCGGGAAGATGGGCGACATGCGCGACCTCGTACTACTCGGCTCGACCGGGTCCATCGGCACCCAGGCCATCGACATCGTGCGCCGCAACCCCGACCGCTTCCGGGTGGTCGCCATCGGCGCCGGCGGGGGCAACGTCGAACTGCTCGCCGCGCAGGCCCTCGAGCTGGAGGTCGACGTCGTCGGCGTGGCCCGGGCCTCGGTGGTGCAGGACCTGCAGCTCGCCTTCTACGCCGAGGCGCAGCGCCGCGGCTGGGCGACCGGCGACTTCAAGCTGCCCAAGATCGTGGCCGGGCCGGACGCGATGACCGAGCTGGCCCGGCAGCCGTGCGACGTGGTGCTCAACGGCGTGGTCGGCAGTCTCGGCCTGGCGCCCACGCTCGCCGCCCTCGAGGAGGGCCGCATCCTCGCCCTGGCCAACAAGGAGTCCCTGGTCGCCGGGGGCCCGCTGGTGCGCCGCATCGCCAAGGAGGGGCAACTCGTCCCGGTCGACTCCGAGCATTCCGCGCTCGCCCAGTGCCTGCGCGGCGGCACTGCGGGCGAGGTGCGCCGGCTGGTGCTGACCGCCAGCGGGGGAGCGTTCCGTGACCGCCGCCGCGACGAGCTGACGAATGTCACCCCGGAGGAGGCTCTCAAGCACCCGACGTGGGACATGGGCCCGGTCGTGACGATCAATTCGGCCACGATGGTGAACAAGGCGCTCGAGGTGATCGAGGCGCACGAGTTGTTCGGTGTGGCCTACGACGACATCGAGGTGATGGTCCACCCGCAGTCGTTCCTGCACTCGATGGTGGAGTTCACCGACGGGTCGACGCTCGCCCAGGCCAGCCCGCCCGACATGCGGCTGCCCATCGCACTCGCGCTGGCCTGGCCCGAGCGGGTGCCCGGCGCGGCGGCGGGTGTCGACTGGCGCGAGGCCCACAACTGGGAGCTGCGGCCCCTCG
>DASRYP010000635.1:0-11753 GCA_035687165.1 Actinoplanes sp.
ACCTGCCAAAACACGTTGCACGGGGAGGCGCCGTTGAGGAAGACCACGGTGCTGTTCGAAGCCGTGATCAACGTGGAGGAGATCTGGAAGATGAACACGGCCCCGGTGTCGTTCTGCGAATTGAGCGTCAGCTCCCCGGTCAACTGAGCGGCACCGAGCCGGTACACGCCGGGGGTCAGGGTGCTGCCGCCCAGTTGTGACGCGAGGTTGGTAAACGGTGTCCGGCCGGCGGCATCGGTGTACGCGGTGGTGAGGTCGCTCTTGGCCTGCAGGGCGACGCCGTCGGCGAGATGAGTTTCACCGGCCACTGTTCCGGGCGGGAAGCCGGTGGCGGCGGTGCCTGGATGAACACCGAGACCCTGCGCAAGGGTGGTCGCGCCAGTGTTGGTGACCGTTGACCCGGCGAGCACTGAGAAGTCGGCCGCCGTGTTCAGGTCGACCGGACTCTCGGCCGCATCCGCGGGCCCGGGAATCAGGAGGAGCAGCAGGCCCAGGGCAGCGGCTGCGGCAAGGGTTCCGACGCCGGCGTGCCAACGGTAGCTCCGGTGGTGGAGTGTCACGCCGTGGCCCTTCTATGGGTCCTTCCGCGGGGCCCGAGACCGTCCGCGCCGGTGCACAAATCGCCGTGCTGATCAATATCCTCTTCATCTTAATACTATTTTCTGACCATTTCAGGCGATAAATCATCCTGGTTTGCGCAACCATGTCGGGAAAGGGCGGCGGCGCGGCGCTGTTTTCCGCGCTCCGGCGCAGGACGGCAGTGGTACTTCGGGATCCCCGAAGTGGCCGGAATCGAACAGCGAAGGTGTCCGCTGCGGTCCGACCGGCTCCCCTCCGGGTTCGTCGGAGTGGTGATCAGCTGTTGCAGCGTTTGTGCAGGTCAACGCCGATTTCTAGGTGATGACAAGTCAACAGGCGCGATGGTCAAGGAGCGTACGTGCGGTAGCTCAGAGCGAAAGCCCAGGTCTATGACCTGGGCTTTCGCTTCTCCGGGCTTTAGTAGCCGCGATTCCCGACGGCGGCGCGGGCCAACGCGGGAGTACGACCGTTGGCGAGTTCGCCGCCGAACCAGGCGCCGAATCCGGAGATGGCGAGAGCCAGCAGTTCGAGGAGGAACAGGCCGACGCCGACCTGGCGGTTCGGGTCGCCGACGCGGACCATGACGATCACCGCGAAGAGAATCAGCACACCCATGTTGAGCAGCCCGCGGAGCACGCCGATGCGCTTGGCGACCGGGCGGCGGACGAAGGCCAGGTCGATCGCGCTGGCGATGGCGGCGGCGATACCGCCCACCAGGCCGGCGACGAGATTCCAGTAGGCCAGCGAACCGACGATGGCTGGGGCTCCCAGCAGGTCGGCCACGTCGAAGATGACGGCCATGGCGAACAGGCCCAGGGGGAACATCACCAGGATCGGTTGCACCGCCTGACCCGCGATCTTGAGTCGACTCTCCATCCGGGTTATCGCCCTTCCACCTGCGTCATCACAGGTTCGACAGTGGCATCCGATCGTGGCCTACCCGGTCGGTTCGTCGATGAAACGCCATAGCGGCGCTCCTCACGAGAGACTCTGGATGTACGCAATCTGCAACATGGCAGACTGATGTGTAGCGGACCGCGTGCAGGCATGCTCTACTACTGGTAGAGCAACAAGGGCGGAGTCGGAGGGGAGACGGTTCCAAACAACGGCACCCGGCGGCAACCGGGTGCCGTTTTCGCCTCTACAGACGTTCTCTGTTGACTTCGAACGGTCTGTTGTTTCGTCGTCAGTCGAGCGAGGCGGGGATACATCTCTCTCTAGCGCCATGATGGCCCGGACGTCCTTTCCTCGCAAGCAGCAGGGGTGAGGAGTGCGCCATGCGTAAACGTACCTACTACCGCGGTCCCGACGCTGTGGTGACCGACGAACTGTTCATCTGGGGCGGCGCACCGCTGCGCAGCTTCGCCGTCCGCGATCTGCACAACGTGGGGGTGGTGCGAGCCGGTGCCGAGCCGGCCAACCCGACTGCCGTTCTGGCCGTGGCCGCCGCCTCAGTAGCCGCTGTCGGTGTCGGGTGGACGCTTCTGGAGCCGCCCACCGCCTACGCGATCGGGCTCATCGCCGTGCTGGTTCCCCTTGCATTTACCGTGCCGTCGATGGTCCGTCGCAACCGTGGCTGGGAGCTGCACGCCCTCTACCGTGGATCCGACGTCCTGCTTTACGCCTGCGTCGACGAACGTCAGTTCGGGCAGGTGAAGCGTGCTCTGAGGAGGGCCATAGAGGACGCGCGTCCGCATGGGAAGGGGCTTGATCTGGCTGCCGCCTGATCTAGATTTGCGAAACCCGACCCCTGTGTCCGAAGTTCTATAGGACGATACTAGGATCGGCGCGACCTCGCTGATTGCCAGCAAGCAATCAGCGAGGTGGCAGCTTCGGCCGGTAACGGACCTACTTCAACGGTGAAGGACTATGGCTTCGGGCGACTCGCCTACTCTCGCGCGTCTGCGCGTACGCATCGCTGTGCGCGAAGCGCGTGAGGCGGCCGGCCTGACGCAGGCCCAGGTCGCCGACGAGATGGAATGGTCGCACAGTAAAGTTATTCGGATCGAGAGCGGCGACAACACGATCTCGATCAACGATTTGCGGAGTCTGCTCACTCTTCTGGGGGTACGCGACAAAGAGCAGGTCAATTCGTTGCTGGCCGACGCCCGGATCGCGCGCCTGCGGACCCGGGCGAAGTCGGTGTGGTGGGACCGACCCGAATTTCGCGAGCACCTTTCGGAAAACTTGCGCCGATTCGTCGAATATGAGGCGGAAGCGTCCGAGATCCGATGCTTCACCATTCTTTACGTCCCCGGGATCCTGCAGACTTCCGAATACGGCGCGGCGCTGACCGGCATGTGGGGTGAGGACATGCCCGACGGCAAGATCGAGGCATTGGTCGAGGCACGCCGGCTGCGCCACGATGCCCTGGCCGACCGGATCGGGTCGGTGCAGATCTTCGTGGTCGCGGACGAGTCGGTGTTCCGCCGCCCGATCGGTGGTCGCGACATCTTCGTGAAGCAGTTGGACCGCCTCGTGAGTCTGTCCGAGCGAGGCCTGATGAAGATCCGCAGGCTTCCGTTCGAACTCAATGTTCCGATTGCGAACAATGGCAGCTTCGACCTCATGACAGTCGGCGCCGATCGCGCGGAACGCGAGATCATGTACCGCGAGAACGGTATGATCGACGAGGTTGTCGAGAATCGTACCGAGACCGCGCGACATCGCACACGCTTTGAACAACTCTGGCAAGCCGCCGAAAATGAAAATGACACGATCGAATTCATTAAGGCTCGCATCACGAATCTCGAGGCGAACGCCTCGGATCGCCAGAGGTAGTAGTACCGAAATGCACTACCACCTCATAGTAATCCTTAGCTGAATTCAGGAGCGTAACCCACGATGAACGAGATCGAGTCGCCCGAGTGGCATCGGAGCAGTCTGTGCAGCGGCGGTACTTGCGTAGAGGTCGCCGAGTTCGATGGTCAGTACATGGTCAGGGATGGTAAGAACCCGCAGCTGGCGGCGCTCTCGTTCACCAAGGCCGAGTGGCTCGCGTTCGTGGCCGGCGTCAAGAACGATGAATTCGTTTTCTGATCCGGTGGTATAGAACCCGCCTCTAGAGCCCGCCTCGCGCGTGCCGGTTCCGGCCGTGCGGGGCGGGAAATTCTGGTGCGCTCGCGCGTGCTCCGCAAAACAGACTTATCCCATTCAGGCCGGGCGACGCAAGCGCGCATACCCGGTGATATGCCTACGTATCTCCCAGTGACTCAGGAATTCATTCCTGCTGGAATTTCGAACCGTCGCTTAACGTGGACTTCGGGAACCGGCACGGAGGTGCACAATGATCAACTGGGCAGAAGTGCGATGGCGAAGAGCCGAGCGCTGCACCGGCGGTAACTGCATCGAGGTGGCAAAGGTCGATGGTCGCTATTGGATCCGCGACTCGAAAACGCCCGATGTTGCCGCTCTCTCCTTCTCCGAGGAGGAGTGGCTGGCGTTCATCGGGGGTGTCAACCAGGGGGAATTCTCCTTCTGATGAGTGGAAGTCCTGCCGAAGCGCTGGTAAGTCGTCGGCCGAGGGCGGCATACTGCGCTGGTGAGGGTCGACCCGCACGCCAACCGCTTCGCCGTCCTGCAGGACGCGGCCGAGGCGCTGCTGAACGAGCTGGCGGGGCGTTACATGGTCGACCGCCGGGAGAGCAAGGAACCGCTCGGGCCCGATGACGCGCTCGTGCGGACGGAAAGGCTGATGCCACGTACGCCGGCGGCCGCTCCGCTCGCCATCGCCTTCACCGACACGCCGGGCCTCGTCCTGCGTTTCGGGCGATGGTGGGTGGAGTCGCTGCCGGGGTGTGCGTGCGAGGTCTGCGACGAAGATCCCGCTCAGCTCGTCGACGTGCTTCGTACTCAGGCTTCCGCCCTGGTCGAGGGCGGCCTGTGGGAGCGCGTCCGTCGCGGGGTGGGTGGCTCGTGGTTCGAGAGCCGGATGATCGGTGTGGGGATCAGCGCCCGCCGTGAGGGGCCGCTGACCAGGGAGGACGCGCGCGAGGCGCGGCGCAGCGGGTTCGCCGCAGCCGTGCAGTGGGCGCCCTGGCCACATCGCCCCACCTCGTGACGAGCGGGCGGTCCGCTCAGGCGCGGAAGACCGTGAGCAATGCCCGGATCGACGGGCGCTTGATCACGTTGGCCATCGACAGGTCGCCGCGGCAGAAGGCCTCGAAGGCCCGCCAGCCCAGCGGCGTGCTCATCACTAGGTGGATGATGCCGGGATAGCGGGAGAACGCGCTCAGCATGCGCTGCCCGGCGGCCATCTCCGGGGCGAGCTCGGCGGCCACGCGGCGCTCGTACTCGGCCAGGTCCTGCCAGGTGGACCCGGCCCAGGTGCCGGACCGCAGGGCGTAGCTGATCCCCTCGCGGGTCCACGGTTCGAGCAGGCCGGCCGCGTCGCCGGCGACCACGACCTGGCCTCGGCGCAGTGGGGACGTTGGAGTGCGGCAGCGAGTCAGGTGCCCGGAGTCCCGCAGTACCGGTCGGTCGCTCAGGCCCTGGCCGGTCAGGAAGCGGGTCAGGTACTGCTTCGTCGCGGCACCGTAGCCCTTCGACATGATCACGCCGACCGTGAGCTCGTCGTCCTTGGGGAAGACCCAGCCGTACGAGCCGGGGAACGCACCCCAGTCGAGCAGGACCCGTCCCTTCCACACCTCGCGATCCGCCAGGGTCGCGGCCAGTTCGACCTCCAGGCCCAGGTCCTGCTGTTCGAAGGTCGTGCCCACGTACCGCGACGTGATGCCGGCCGAGCCGTCCGCGCCGATGATGACGCGGGCGGTGATCTCCTCGCCGCCGGACAGCGTCACCACTCCCTGGTCGATGGCGCGGACCTGCGCGTTTTGCCGGATCACGGCGCCGGCTGCCACGGCCGCCTGGTACCAGGCGTGGTCGAACTCGTCGCGGCGAACGAGGGTCAGGAAGGACCGGGTGGCCCGCCGGGTGAACGACCGGCGCCCGTCGCGCGTGAACGTCAGCGCGAAGATCGAGTCTCGGGCGGGCACGTCGATGTATTCCCGGGCGTACGTCAGGGAGGTGCCGATCAGGCCGCCGCCGCAGGTCTTGTAACGCGGATGTTCGGCCCGCTCCAGCACGATTGTGCGGGCTCCCGCGACTGCCGCTGCCCGAGCCGCGGCCAATCCCGCCGGCCCGCCGCCGACCACTGCCACGTCCCATGCCGGCTCTTCAATCACGAGCGGATTCTAGCCAGCGCTGTATGTACGAGCGTACACATAAGGTCTAGGCTTGAAGCGTGACCACGATGCGCGAGCAAATGCTCGACGGTGAGTTATCTCAGGCCGACGGTGCTGCCCTCGGGCCGCGGCGCGACAACCGGGCGGCCGCGTGACCGCCGTGCCCGCCGCCCGGTCGCCGCGCCGCTACGACCCCGACCGCAAGAGCCGGATCGTCGACGCCGCGATCGAGGTCATCGCCGATCACGGCGTCGCGGGCACGACCAGCCGGCTCATCGCGGCCGCCGCCGACGTGCCGCTGGGGTCCCTCACGTACCACTTCGACAGCATCGACGACCTGCTGGAACAGGCCTTCCGGCGGCACGCCGAGCGGATGTCGCCGCGTTACGAGGCACATTTCGAGAAGGCGACCGACCTGGCCGGCTTCGCCACCGCGGTCACCGACCTGATCAGCGGGGACGCCGGCGGCGACGCGCGGGACTGGGCCGTCTCGTACGAGCTCTATCTCGCGGCCCTGCGCAATCCGGCCCTGCGCGGCGTGACCGAGGCTTGGATGCGCCGATCACGGATGGTGCTTGAGCGCTTCATCGATCCGGTCACCGCCCGCGGGATCGACGCCCTCATCGAAGGCCTCGTCATCCACCTCACCCTGTCCACCGCCTCGTTCGACCGCGCGGACACCCGTGCGATCGTCGGCCGTTTCCTCGGAGTTCCCTAGTGACATCCCCCGTGCAGACCCCGCCGGAGGTGCGGGCCGCGACTCGCGCCGTCTACGCCGCCTTCAGCCTCTCCGGCGTGGCCGCCGCCAGTTGGGCCTCGCGGATCCCGCAGATCCGCGACGAACTCGGCCTGACCCCGTCGCGCCTGGGCCTGGTGCTGCTCACGCTCGCGGCGGGCTCGATCGTGTCGCTGGTGCTCGCGGGGCAGATCGTCGCCCGCTTCGGCTCGAGCCGCACGGTCGCCACGATGGGTGCCCTGCTCGGCGTCGCGCTGGCCGCGGTCTCGATCGGTTACCAGTTCGGCGTGCTGCCGGTCACCCTCGCGCTGTTCGCGTTCGGCTTCGCGAACGGCGCCTGGGACGTCGCCATGAACGTCCAAGGTGCGATCGTCGAACGCCGCCTCGGCAGGGCGATCATGCCGCGCTTCCACGCCGGCTTCAGCGTCGGCACGGTCGTGGGTGCCCTGGTCGGCGCGGCCGCCGTCGCGTTCGGCATCTCGGTCACCCACCACCTGGCCGTGACCGCGATCCTGGTCGCCATCATCGTGATCATTTCGGTGCGCACCTTCGTCCCCGACGACGGCGGCCCCGAACCGGCCGTGACGCCCGCCGACCCGACCATGATCGGCTCGATCGCACCGATCACCAAGCGTGAACGTTTCAGCAGTGCCATGTCCTCGTGGCGCGAGCCCCGCACGATCCTGGTCGGCGTCTTCGTGCTGGCCTTCGCCTTCACCGAGGGCGCGGGCATCGACTGGATCAGCGTCTCGGTCATCGACGGTTACGGCGCCTCCGCCACGGTCGGTACCTTGGCCTTTGCCACGTTCCTGGCCGCCATGACCGCCGGCCGGTGGTTCGGCCCGGTCCTGCTCGACCGCTACGGCCGGGTTCCCGTGGTCCGCGTCCTGGCCGTGGTCAGCCTCGGCGGCCTGGCCCTCTACATCCTCGGCCCGTCAACGCCCTTCGCCTTCGCCGGCGCCCTGCTCTGGGGCCTCGGCGCGTCGCTGGGCTTCCCGGTCGGCATGAGCGCCGCCGCCGACGACCCGGCCCACGCCGCCACCCGGGTCAGCGTGGTCGCCTCGATCGGTTACTGCGCCTTCCTCGGCGGACCGCCCCTGATCGGCTTCCTCGGCGACCACATAACGGTCAGAAACGGCCTGGTCGCGGTGGCGGTCCTTTTGATCATCTCGAGCACGCTGGCCAACGCCGTCAAGCCGCTGCCCCAGGCCGAGCACGCAGCATAGGGACGCTTGCGTCGCTTGCGGATCCCCTACTTGCGGATTTCCCTACTTGAGGACCAGGCGCCCGGTCGCCTCGAACTGAGCCAGGTCGGCAAGCGTCTCGTCGAGCACGAACGACTTCGGGCCGGGCAGCGCGTCGAGCGGGAAGAAGCCGGCGTCGACCGACTCGTCGGTCTCGCGCAGCAGCTCGCCCTCCCAGGTGTGGATCCGGAACGACATGAGGACCTGCTGATAGGTATGCCCGTAGTCGTTGGTGTAGGTGTAGGCGCTGTAGAACGCGAACGGCGTGAGCGACGTGGCCCGCAGCCCCGTCTCCTCCCACACCTCGCGGATCGCGCACTCCTCCATGCTTTCGCCGAGCTCCATCGCCCCGGCCGGGAGGGCCCACCGATGGTTGTCGGAGCGCTGGATCAGCAGCAACCTGTTCTGGTCGTCGAAGATCACGCCGCGCGCCCCGACGAACAGAATCGTGTCGGTGTCCCCGACGCTCGTCCGCACCTTGCCCAGATAAGACTCAGCCCACGTCAATCCCACGAGGCAACTCTAGTCAAGCCGACTTCTTCGCCGCCTGTTTCGCGGGCGTGGTCTTCTTCGCCGCCGCTTTCTTGGCCGGCGCCTTCTTCGCGGCGGGCTTCTTGGCTGGAACGGCGGCGGGAGCGGGGGCGGCCGCCGACTCCGACGGGGTCTCGCCGCGCGCCTTCTTGGCCCGTTCGACCGAGGCCTTGAGCGCCGCCATCAGATCGACCGCGGCGGCCGGTGCCTCCTCGGCCTCCTCCGGCTGCACGATCTCGCGCCCCTCGACCTTGGCGTCGATGACCTCCTGCAGCGCGGCTCGGTAGTTGTCGGTGAACTCGTCGGGCTGGAAGCTGCCGGCCATCGAGTCGATCAGCGAGCTGGCCATCGCGAGCTCGGCCGGCCGGGTCTCGATGTCGTCGTCGAGGAAGCCGAACTCGGGGGTGCGCACCTCGTCGGGCCAGAGCATCGTGTTGAGCACCAGCACGCCGTCGTGCACCCGCAGCGTGGCGAGTTGCTCCCGCTGGCGCAGCGCGATCTTGACGATGGCGACCCGGTCGGCGTCCTGGAGGGCGTCGCGAAGCAGCACGTACGGCTTGGCCGCCTGTCCCTCGGGCTCGAGGTAGTAGGCCTTGGCGAAGAGGATCGGGTCGATCTGCTCGGCCGGCACGAATTCCAGCACGTCGATCGCGCGCGAGGTGGTCAGGGGCAGGTCGGCGAAATCGTCGTCGGTGAGGATGACCATCTCGCCGCCGCCGATGTCATAGCCCTTGGCGATGTCGTCGTAGGTGACGACCTCCCCGTCGAGCGAGCAGGTGCGCTGGTATTTGATCCGGCCGCCGTCGGTGCGATGCACCTGGTGGAAGCGGATGTCCTTCTCCTCGGTCGCCGAGTACAGCTTCACCGCGATCGACACCAGGCCGAACGAGACCGCGCCTTTCCAGATCGCTCGCATGATCACTCCTGTACCCAGCGTGAGATGTCCTGATCAGAATGGCATCACTGAGACACCTGCGTAAGGTGTTCGTTACTGCCTATGGTGATCGGGTGCCTGGTGCGCCGCTGTCTCCGATGCTCGCGACCGCCGGAGCGCTGCCGGCCGGGCCGAGGTGGAGCTACGAGTTCAAGTGGGACGGGGTCCGGGTTCTCGCGCTCTTCGCCGGCGGTTCTCCCGACCTGTTCGCGCGCTCCGGGGCGGTCGTCACCGCGGCATACCCGGAGATCGCCGGTCTGCGCCTGCCCGAGGGGACGCTGCTCGACGGCGAGATGGTCGTACTCGACCGGGCGGGGCGGCCGTCGTTCACCGCGCTGGCCGAGCGCATGCACGTGCGTGAGCACGGCCGGGCGGCCCGCTTGGCGGTGACCCACCCGGTCACGTACATGATCTTTGATCTGCTTTTCCACGGCGGCGAGGACTACACCGGCCTGCCCTATCTGGCCCGGCGTGAACTGCTCGAGAGGCTGGGCCTGGCTGGGCCGCACTGGATGGTGCCGCCGTCGTTCGCCGACGGTACGGCGACCGTCGCCGCGGCCCGCGAGAACAGCCTCGAGGGCGTGGTCGCCAAACGGACCGACTCGGTCTATCTGCCCGGTCGGCGCTCGGCGGACTGGGTCAAGGTCAAGTTCGATCGCACCGGCGACTACGTGGTCGGTGGCTGGCGGTCGGGGGTGCGCAAGCTCGGCGGCCTGCTGATCGGTGTGCCGACCCCCGACGGGCTGGACTTCCGCGGGCGGGTCGGCGGCGGCATCGGCGCGATCGCCGAGAAGCAGCTGTTGGCCTATCTCGAACCGCTGGCCCGGCGCGACTCGCCGTTCGTGGCCGGCGCGGTGCCTCGCGAGGATTCCCGAGGGGCCCATTGGGTACGTCCTGAGCTGGTCGTCGAGGTGCGATATGGCAACCGGACGCCGGACGGCCGACTGCGTTTCCCGCGATATTTGCGCCTGCGGGACGACAAGACCCCCGCGGAGTGCGCGGAGGAGGACGACGATGGCCGGTGAACGGTTCCCGGTCTCGATCGACGGCCGCGATCTGGAGCTGTCCAATCTCGACAAACTGATGTACCCCGCGGCCGGCTTCACCAAGGGCGAGGTCATCGACTACTACACGCGGATCGCCCCGGTCATGCTGCCGCACCTGGCCGACCGCGCGGTCACCCGGATCCGCTATCCGAACGGCGTCGACGGGATGCACTTCTTCGAGAAGAACAAACCGGGCGGTACGCCGGATTGGGTGCGACTGGCGACGTTGCCGGTGCCCGGGTCGACCAAGAGCCGCGAGACGATCGACTTCGTGGTCGTCGACGACCTGCCGACGCTGGTCTGGCTGGCCAACCTGGCCGCGCTCGAACTGCACACCCCGCAGTGGCGGATCGGCGCCCACCCCGACCTGCTCGTGGTCGACCTCGACCCGGGCGCACCGGCCGGACTCAAGGAGTGCAGCGCGGTGGCGGTGCTGATGCGCGACCGGCTGGCTGAGGACGGGGTGGCGGCCTTTCCGAAGACCTCGGGCAAGAAGGGCATGCAGTTGTGCTGCCCGATCTCGGGGACGCAGAATGCGGAGCTCGTCTCGGCGTACGCGAAATCGGTCGCCGAGGAGCTGGCGGTGATGGTCCCCGGCTCGATCACCGCCAGGATGGCGAAGGCCATCAGGCCCGGCAAGGTCTTCATCGACTGGAGTCAGAACAACGCGGCGAAGACCACCGTGACGCCCTATTCGCTGCGCGCCCAGGAGACGCCGACCGCCTCGACGCCGCTGACCTGGGACGAGGTCGTGGCCGTGGCGACCGGCGCCGAGGAGCCCCGGCACTACCGCGCCGCCGATGTGCTCGATCGGGTCGACGAGCACGGTGACCTGATGAGCGATCTGCTTCGGCCCGGCCCGGCCCTGCCCCCCTAAGTGGATCGCCTCCGGCGTACCCCCGGGAGCCTTTTGGTGTGGACCTACCTTGCGACGCAAGGTACTGTGTGACGCATGGCAGATGTCTCGCAGTTGTCGACGAGTCTGCGCCGCGGCACGCTCGAGTTCTGCGTCCTGGCCATGGTCGAGACCGAGGACAGGTATGGCAACGAGCTCGTGCGACGGCTGGGCGAGGAGCCCGGCCTGGCCGCCGGCGAGGGCACGATCTATCCGCTGCTCTCCCGCTTGCGCCGGTCAGGTTGGCTGGAGAGCAAGTGGGCCGAGTCGCCCAGCGGTCCGCCGCGGCGCTATTACGGACTGACCCCGGCGGGTCGGTCCGCGCTCGATCACTTCCGCACCGAATGGGTGTCGTTTCGACAGACCGTCGACCGTCTTGTGGGAACCGGTGAGGCCGCATGAAGACCAGACCGAACGACGTCGTCGCGGAGTATCTGCACGAGGTCGACCAGCGACTGACCGGGATCCCGGTGCTTCAGCGCCGCGAACTGCTCGCCGACCTGGCCGCGCACATCGCCGCCGAACAGTCCGAGCGCAACCTGGCCAGCGAGGGCGAGCTGATCGAGGTGCTCGAGCGGCTGGGCAGTCCCGAGGTGGTGGCCGCG
>DASRYP010000636.1:0-8249 GCA_035687165.1 Actinoplanes sp.
CAGCATCTCGTCGGACGCCCGCGGGCCCCACTCGCCGGCCCGGTACGGCTCCGGCTTGGTGCCCTTCCAGGCGGCCTCCAGCGGGTCGATGACCTGCCAGCTCTGCTCGATCTCGGCGGCGTCCGGGAACAGGGTCCGGTCGCCGACCAGCACGTCCAGCACGAGACGCTCGTACGCCTCGGGGCTGGACTCGGTGAAAGCCTCGCCGTACTGGAAGTCCATCGCGATGTCGCGGACCTCCATCGTGGTGCCCGGCACCTTGGAGCCGAATTTCAGCACCACGCCCTCGTCCGGCTGCACGCGGATGACCAGCTGGTTGTTGCCCAGCATCTCGACGTCGGCCGGGTCGAACGGCAGGTGCGGCGCGCGCTTGAAGAGGACCGCGATCTCGGTCACCCGGCGCGGCATGCGTTTGCCGACCCGGACGAAGAAGGGCACCTCGGCCCAGCGCCTGTTCTGGATGCCCAGGCGGACCGCGGCGTACGTCTCCGTCGTGGAGTCGGCCGGGATGTTCTTCTCCTCGAGGTAGCCGACCGCGCGCTCGCCGGCGACCCAGCCGGGGAGGTATTGGCCGCGGACGGAACCCCTGGGGATGTCCTTCGGGATGGCGATGGCCTTGAGGACCTTCAGCTTTTCCGCGCGGACGTCGTCGGGGTCGAAGCTCGTCGGTTCCTCCATGGCCACCAGGGCGAGGAGCTGGAGCAGGTGGTTCTGCAGCACGTCACGGGCGGCGCCGGACGCGTCGTAGAACGCGGCGCGGGTGCCGATGCCGACGTCCTCGGCCATCGTGATCTGCACGGAGTCGACGTATTTCGAGTTCCACACCGGCTCGAACAGGCTGTTGGCGAAGCGCAGGGCCAGAATGTTCTGGACCGTCTCCTTGCCCAGGTAGTGGTCGATCCGGTAGACGTCGCCGGGCGTGAAGACCTCGTCGACCAGCTGGTTCAGCGAGACCGCGGTCTGCAGGTCGTTGCCGAACGGCTTCTCGACCACGACGCGGCGCCAGCCACCGGACTTCGCGTTGTCGGCCATGCCGGTGCGGGCGAGCTGGTTGAGCACCAGCGGGAACGCGGCCGGCGGGATGGAGAAGTAGAACGCGGCGTTGCCGGGGATGCCGTTGCGTTCGCGGAGGTCGTCGAGGGTCGCGGCCAGGTGGTCGAACGCGGCGTCGTCGTCGAACGAGCCGGGCACGAACTGGAACTGGCTGGCAAGACGCTGCCAGACGTCTTCGCGCCACGGGGTCCGGGCGCCCTTCTTCGCCGCCTCGTAGGCCAGCGACTCGAAGTCGCCGTCGCCCCAGTCGCGGCGGGCGAAGCCCAGGACCACGAAACCGGGCGGCAGCAGACCTCGATTGGCCAGGTCGTAGACGGCCGGAATGAGCTTCTTTCGGGACAGGTCACCGGTGACTCCGAAGATCACCAGAGCGCAAGGCTCGGGGATCCGGGGAAGCCTGCGGTCCTGTGCGGTACGCAGCGGATTGCCCACGTGGTCCATCCTGCCAGTTTTCGGTGTCGTGCAAGTGTCTATGCGTCGTGCAAGTGTCTGAGCGGCGGCGCAGTGTCTGAGCGGGGACAGCGGAGGGGACTCGCATCACTGCGAGTCCCCTCCGCTGCTGTCAGGCCGCGTCGCTCGGGCTGCTCGAGCCGGCGGCGGCCGCCTTGAGCGACTTGTCGACGCCCTCGAGCAACTCCTTCCAGCTCGCCTCGAACTTGTCGACGCCCTCGACCTCGAGGATCCGGACGACGTCGTCGAAGTCGATCCCGACCTGCGCCAGATCGGTGAAGATCCGGTGCGAGGCCTCGAAGTTCGGGGTGATCGTGTCGCCGCGGACCACGCCGTGGTCGGCGAACGCCTTGATCACCGACTCCGGCATGGTGTTGACCGTGTTCTCGGCGATCAACTCCTCGACGTAGATCGTGTCCTTGAACTCGGGGCTCTTGGTCGAGGTGGACGCCCAGAGCGGCCGCTGCGGGTGCGCGCCGGCGGCGGCCAGCGCCCGCCAGCGGTCGGTCCCGATAACCAGTTGGTACGCCTCGTACGCGAGTCGCGCGTTGGCGATGGCGGCCTGGCCCTTGAGCGACTTGGCCTCGTCACTGCCGATCTTGTCGAGGCGCTTGTCGACCTCGGAGTCGACGCGCGAGACGAAGAACGACGCCACCGAACCGATCTTGGTGATGTCGTGGCCGTTCGCCTTGGCCTGCTCGATGCCCGCGAGGAACGCGTCCATCACGGCGCGGTAGCGCTCCAGCGAGAAGATCAGCGTCACGTTGACGCTGATGCCCTCGGCCAGGACCGCGGTGATCGCCGGCAGGCCCGGGAGGGTCGCCGGGATCTTGATGAACAGGTTCTCGCGGTCGACCAGGGTCCACAGCTCCTTGGCCTCGGCCACGGTGCCCTCGGTGTCGAACGCCTTACGCGGGTCGACCTCGATGGATACCCGGCCGTCGACGCCGGCGGAGGCATCGTACGCCGGGCGCTCGACGTCGCAGGCCTCCTGGACGTCGCGAGAGGTCATCGCGCGGACCGCCTCGTCGACCGTGGCGCCCTGGGCGGCCAGTTCCTTGAGCTGGGCGTCGTAGGCGTCCGCGTCGGAGAGCGCCTTCTGGAAGATGCTGGGGTTGGTCGTCACACCGACCACGTGCTGCTCGTCCAGCATCTTCTTCAGCGAGCCGGTGGTCAGCCGGGGGCGGGAGAGGTCGTCGAGCCAGACCGCTACTCCAGCGGCCGAAAGTTCACCAAGCCTGTCGGTCATTTCCTGCTCCTTTTCTTGCCCTTGCAGTGCGGCTAGGCCGCTTCTTGGCAAGCTCAGTTACCGGTCGTGTGACCGGTGATTTCGCCGACCTTGGCCAGGGCGGCGTTGGCCTTGGCCACCACGTTGTCCGCGGTGAACCCGAACTGCTCGAAGAGAATCTTGGCGGGGGCGCTCGCGCCGTAGTGCTCGATGCTCACGGGCTCGCCCGCCTCGCCGAGGATCCGGTCCCAGCTCTGCCGGATGCCGGCCTCGACCGTCACTCGGGCCTTGACAGCGCGGGGCAGAACCGCCTGCTGGTACGCGGTGTCCTGCGCGTAGAACCACTCGAGGCACGGCATCGACACCACGCGGGTGGGCGTGCCCTCGGCCTCGAGACGCTCCTGGGCGACGAGGCAGTGCTGCACCTCGGAGCCGGTGCCGATGAGGATCACCTTGGGCTCGCCGCCGGACGCCTCGGAGAGGATGTAGCCGCCGCGCAGGGTGCCCTCGGCCGACGCGTACTTCGTCCGGTCGAGGGTCGGCAGGTTCTGCCGGGAGAGCGCCAGGCCGGTCGGGCGGTCGTGATGCTCGAGGGCGCCACGCCAGGCCCACGCGGTCTCGTTGGCGTCGGCCGGGCGCACGATGTCGAGGCCGACGATGGCGCGCAGCGCGGACAGGGTCTCGATCGGCTGGTGCGTCGGGCCGTCCTCGCCCAGGCCGATCGAGTCGTGCGTCCACACGAAGATGACCGGCAGCTTCATCAGCGCGGAGAGGCGGACGGCGCCACGCATGTAGTCGCTGAAGACCAGGAAGGTGCCACCGTACGGACGGGTACGCCCGTGGGCGGTGATGCCGTTGAGGATCGAGCCCATGCCGTGCTCGCGGATGCCGAAGTGCAGCGTGCGGCCGTACTCGTTGCCGGGGAACGCCTTGGTGGCGTACTCCGACGGGATGAAGGACGGCTCGCCCTTCATCGTGGTGTTGTTGCTCTCGGCCAGGTCGGCCGAGCCGCCCCACAGTTCGGGCAACACCGGCGCGAGCGCCTCGAGGACCTGACCGGACGCGGCGCGGGTCGCGATGCCTTTCTCGTCGGCCGGGAACTCGGGGAGGGCCTTCTCCCAGCCCTCAGGGAGCTTGTGGTCGGAGAGGCGGTCGAAGAGTTCCTTGCGCTCGGGGTTGGCCTTGGCCCAGACCTCGAACTTGGCGTCCCACTCGGCGTGGGCGGCCCGGCCGCGCTCGACGACCGTGCGCGTGTGCTCCAGAACCTCGGGGGAGACGTCGAACGTCTTGTTCGGGTCGAAGCCGAGGATCTCCTTGGTCGCGGCCACCTCGGCGGCGCCCAGCGCGGAACCGTGGATCTTGCCGGTGTTCTGCTTGTTCGGCGCGGGCCAGCCGATGATCGTCCGCAGCACGATGAACGACGGCTTGTCGGTGATCTTGTTGGCCGCCTGGATCGCGTCGTAGAGCGCCTCGACGTCCTCGTGGTACTCGCCGCTCTTGACCGGGTCACCCTTGCGCCAGTCGACGTGCTGGACGTGCCAGCCGTACGCCGCGTAGCGCGCGCCGACGTCCTCGTTCTTGGCGATGCGGGTGTCGTCCTCGATGGAGATCTCGTTGTCGTCGTAGATCACCGTGAGGTTGCCGAGCTTCTGCACGGAGGCGATCGCGCTCGACTCGTGGCTGACGCCCTCTTCGATGTCGCCGTCCGAACACAACACGTACACGTTGTGGTCGAACAGAGAGTCACTGGCGTCGGGGTTCGGGTCGAACAGGCCACGCTCGCGGCGCGCGGCCATCGCCATGCCCACCCCGTTGCCGATGCCCTGGCCGAGCGGGCCGGTGGTGACCTCGACGCCGGGGGTGTGCCCGTACTCCGGGTGGCCCGGGGTCAGCGAGTCCCACTGCCGCAGCGCGGCCAGGTCGTCCAGGGCCAGGCCGAAGCCGTTGAGGTAGAGCTGAATGTAGAGGGTGAGGCTGGAGTGTCCGCACGAGAGCACGAAGCGGTCACGGCCGGCCCAGAGCGGAGCGGACGGGTCGTGGCGCATGACCCGGTTGAACAGCAGGTAGGCCGCAGGCGCAAGGCTCATCGCGGTACCGGGATGGCCGTTGCCGGATTTCTCGACGGCATCCATGGCCAGGACCCGGGTGGTGTCCACCGCTTTGCGGTCTAGGTCGGACCAATTGAGAACAGGATCTTTGGCAGCCACGTCGGTTGTGCTCCTCGGGCATGATTTCGGGAAACCCTTTTGAGCTTGACCCTATCCACCTGGGTTAAACCCGCGCCCGGGGAACGCCCCAGGCCCATACGCTGAGAGCGGACAGCCCCCGCGGGTGCCGCCGTGCACCCGGGAAGGGTCGCCGGAGCAGCGCAGATGGCTGAGCGTAGGCTGTCCCAGCGTGCCGCCGGCTGGCGCCGGTCATGGTCGTGAATTGGCTAGTGCCGAAGCCGGAAGGTGGCAGTCCGTGAGCATGATCACCGAGCGTCCCGTCCCTGGACGGCCGCCCGGCGTTCCGGAGGAAGCCGCGGTCGCGGTAGTTCCCGAAACGCGTCGCGATCTCATTTCGTTGTTCCGCGCCTATCTCGCGCTGACCAAACCGCAGATCGTCGAGCTACTTCTGGTCACCACGGTTCCGACCATGATGGTCGCGGCCGGCGGGTGGCCTGACCTGCGAACTCTTGCCGTGGTGCTGGTCGGCGGGGCCCTCGCGGGCGGCGCGGCGAGCGCCCTGAACTGCTACATCGACCGCGACATCGACCAGTTGATGCGACGGACGAAGCGGCGGCCTCTCCCGGCCAACGCGGTGACTCCGCGCGCTGTTCTGATCTTCGGTCTGACCCTCGCCGTGATTTCGGTCGCGCTGCTGGCCGTCTTCACCAACTGGCTGGCCACGGCGCTGACTGCGGGGGCAATTTTCTACTACGACGTCGTCTACACGCTCTGGCTGAAGCGGCGCACCCCGGCGAACACGTTCTGGGGCGGCATCTGCGGATCGGCGCCGGTGATCATCGGTTGGGCGGCCGTGACGGGCTCCGTGGGGCCGCTGGCGTGGGCGCTTTTTGCGGTTGTTTTCTTTTGGCAGATGCCGCACTTCTATGCGCTCGCGATCAAGTACAAGGACGACTATGCGCGGGCCGGTGTTCCGATGCTTCCGGTCGTCCGGTCCGAGGCCCGGGTCAATGGCGAGATCGTGCTCTATACGGTCCTGACGGTGGTGGCGTCCCTGGTGGCGTGGCCGCTGGGACTGGGGCTGATCTACGGCGTGGCCGCGATCGTGACCGGGGTGCCCTTCCTGGCCGAGGCGTTCCTGCTGGTGAAGCGGTCCCGGGCGGGTCAGCCGATCAAGCCGATGCGGCTGTTCCACTGGTCCATCACGTACCTGACGATCCTGTTCATCGCCGTGGCGGTGGACGCGCTCGTCTGAGCCTTCCGTCTTCGATTGCGCGCCCGCCCGCTGCTAGCGGGGCCGGGCGCGCTTCCGTAGCTGCTGCCGCGGGCCCGGGAACGTTGTCGAGGGTGGGCCGAACGTGCCGCTGTGGTTGTGTCCGTTCGGTCACTCTTCGGGTCGGGTCCGAGCACTGATTCGGCCGTCGTTCGGGCCCGGCGAAGCAGCCGTACTCGCGGCCGAGGAGGCGTCGGCCGCTCGGCTCAGCGTCACGGTTGTCGCACAAGGCGCCCGGAATTGACCCATTCTTGGTGACGGCTGGTCACACGTAAGAGGGAAACCCGTTGATGCGAGTAATTCGGGCAAAATGGCCGCATATCAAGGTGTCCAACAGCTAAACCCGCAGGTAATTCGTCTCACAAAAGGCAGGCGGGGTTACTTGCCTCCACCCGCGAGTTGCCTACTCTTCGGTTCATGGCTCAAGGTTCCGATACGACACTGACCGCGGGGATCAAATCCTTCGCCGCCGGCCACGGCGGTGCCAAGGCGGTTATCGAGTACGTCGGCAAGCGTGGCGCCCGCATTGTGCTCGTCGGCCAGGACGGCGAGTGGTCCGATCAGTTCGCCGACGACACCAACGTGGCCCGCCAGGCGTGCGAGAACGCGGGCGTCGAGGTGGAGAACGAGTGGGAGCGCGAGCTGATGGACCAGATGCGCCCCAGCAACGACTTGTGGCGCTCGATGTCGCGCCGGAGCATGGCCCGCTGAGTTGACCTCCGCCGCTCAAGAGCCCCGGGAGCACTCCCGCGTCGCCCTCGTCACTTGCGAGCTCTTCCCGGACCTGTGGGAGGACGACTTCCCGCTGCGCGACGCCCTGCGCGAGCGCGGCGTCGAGGTGGACGCCGTCCGCTGGGACGACGCCGAGGCCGACTGGACCTCGTACGACCTCGCCGTGATCCGTTCCCCGTGGGACTACGTGCCGCGCCGCGCCGTGTTCATCGAGTGGGCCTACAGCGTGCCCCACCTGCTCAACCCGGCCGACGTCATCGAGTGGAACACCGACAAGCGCTACCTGGCCGAACTGGCGGAAGCGGGCCTGCCGGTCACGCCGACCGCCTTCGTGGCCCCCGGCGAGACCTGGGATCCGCCCGCCGCGGGGGAGTGGGTGGTGAAGCCGACGGTCAGCGCCGGCAGCCAGGACACCGGGCGCTACTCGCTGCCCGGCCAGCGAGATCTGGCCGAGGCCCACGTGATCCGGCTGACCGCGGAGGGCCGCACGGCGATGATCCAGCCCTATCTGACCGCGGTCGACGAGGCGGGCGAGACCGCGCTCATCTTTCTGCCCGACGCGACCGGGGAGCTGACCTTCAGCCACGCGATCCGCAAAGGCGCGATGCTCACCGGCCCCGATGAGGGCACGATCGACCCCGGCAGCGAGCGGATCGACTCCCGGGAACCGACCACGGCCGAGCGGCGCACCGGCGAGCGCGTCCTCCAGGTCATCCCGGGCGGCACGAAGCGGCTGCTTTACGCCCGGGTCGACCTGATTCCGGGCCCCGACGGCGGCCCGCTGGTGGTCGAGCTCGAACTGGCCGAGCCCTCCCTCTTCCTGACCAAGGCCGGTGACGCGGCGGTCCGCCTCGCCGAGGCCATCACCAACCGTCTCTGACCTGCGGCCGGCCCCGTGCTCTGACCTGCGGCCGGCCCCGTGTCCGGGGGCGCGCGCCGGAGCCGCGGGCGCGGCACGGCCTGCCTCGCCGGGCAGTCGGGTGGTGGTCGGAGAGAGAACCACCACCCGCGCCCGAATGGCGTGACGGTCGCGCAGAGACACCAGGGGTTGACCGTCCGCTGAGTTGAAGCGCTGCCTATAGGCCCACCTTCTCTCGTGACGTGATGAATCGGAGCGCCGGCCGCACGGCGTGGCGGCGCCGCAGCGGGCCGACTCGGTCGCGGCAGGCCTGACTTCCGCACTGTGCGTGCCGGAGAGACTGTGCGCGCCGGAGATCGGGTGGCGCCCGAGGAACCGTCATCGGCGGGGACTCCGACGCGTTGGCTCCAGGCGGGGGGATCGCCGCCCCGGTCCGATCGGCGCAACCGGTCCCGATCAGCGCGGCCTGGTGGCTCAGCGCGGCCT
>DASRYP010000637.1:0-2913 GCA_035687165.1 Actinoplanes sp.
GCGCGACGTAGCGCCGCTGGTCCGCGCGAACGACTCGCCACGTAGGCCCCGGTAATTCACTCCGTGTGGCGTACCTGGGGATTCGCGTCGATGTCCGGGTCAACCCGTACGGCCTGCAGCGCCCGATCCACCATTTCCGTGGTAGCGCCGGTGCGTTCCGCCAGCCAGCGGATCCAGTGCGGCAACGCGGCCAGCAGCATGTCGCCGTACGAGTCCTGGTAGTCGTCGTGAATGTAACGGATCGCGTAAGCCACCCGATGCGGCGAGCAAGAGTCGAACGCGACGCCCGTGATGCCCTTCCAGATCTCGGCCAGGGACGCGGCGATGTCGGGCAGGTCAGCCGAGTCGAGGCCGGTCTCCTGGCCGTCCAGCCACGCCGCGAACGTGGTTGCGGCGCCCGCGGTGTCGCAGTGCGGTTCCGGGGCGGTCGCGATCTCGGGCCGGAGCCGTACCGTTTCGGCAAGCCGCCGGGACCGGTAGTACTCGGCGAACTGCTGCGGGGTTTCCCCGCCCAGCCGCATGGGCCCTTCGGACACGGGCAGCAGTTGCCGCAGGGTCGTGAAATCGTCGGCCTTGCCCCACGTCGTACCGGCAGCGGCGAAAGTGCCCACGCCTTCCTGCCAGGCCGCCAGGGCCGCGTCCGGGCTCGGGTAGAAGCCGCTGTAGACGGTGAGCGGTTGGAGGTCGCAGGCGTCGACGTCCCACAGGTACCACCGTGGGGTCGTACCGCTCGCGAACGGTGCGGCGATCCCGAACCGGCTGCCGTACCGATCCCGAACCACCAGAATCTCCCCGGCCAACGACCGCTGCGGTGGCGCTTCCGGCAGGTCCTCGCCGGGCGGACCGTTCCGCAGGTTTGCCAGCACATCTATGGCGGCATCACCGAAGGGATCCGGGAGGACACCGGCGATCACGGCCAGCACCCGCCCGGCCGCCGGCCGAACCTCGGCACCGGTCGCCGCCCGCACCGCCGAGGCGGCCGCGTCGAGGAGAGCTTCGGCGAAGATGTCCGGGCTGATGGATCGCTCGACCGGACGACGGTCGTCCAGTTCGACCAGAATCGTCCCGAGGCGGACGCAGAGTTCGTCCTCGAGGTCGGCGTCGGACAGCCGGGGCGCGAGCCCGGTCAGCTCGGCGACGAGGGCGGCAGCCACCGGCGCCGCGTCCTTGAGCCGTCGAGCATCGAAGCCGGCCCGGTCGGCGAGGATGCGGCTGAACAGATCCGGCGATGCGGACATGTCGGCCGGAGGCGACGCGACCTGAGTGTTGAGCTGGGCACGTCGCCTGGCCGCCTTCACCGCGGCGTTGGCCTTGGGCGTCTTCTTGCGTTTGCGGGACACGGGCACCCCGGCAGTGTAAAGCCACCTATTCCCGTGTCTGTATGTCCCGGCCCGTTCGGGTGAACGATTATCAGCGCCCGCTCCCGCGTTGCGCCGGCAGGGCCCGTTGATACGTTGCGGCGTTCACCGGGCGTCGTGGGGTCGAAGACGCGAAGGTCCCAGCCAGGACGTCGCCACTCTCGAGAGTGGCGACGTCCTAAAGCAAATGAAAACCGTTACCATCATCTGGTCGGTTCGGTTGACCGGCGCGATCGAGGTATCGCTCGCTCTACGAGCGGCTTCGCTCCGGGTTTTTGGTGTGGAGCCAGGCCGGTCGAGGCCGCGATGGTCGTCGCACCGCGTCGGTCACGAGCAACTAGGTAGCTGCTAGGAGCGTCTAAGTCATGTCAAGCCCCCAGAGAGCACAGTCCAGGTCGAACCCCTCGCACGTCATCGTCGGCCTTGCCGAACCGGCAGACTTGGTCGAGGCGGAGACGGTGATGCGGGAGGTGTTACGCACCGACCTCGGCGGGTATCGCCCGCAGTGGCATCGGGATCTCGACGACCTCGAAGCAGCCTATCTGCGCCGGCCGGGGTGTGCCCTGCTCGTTGCCCGGGACGCAACCGGCGTTGTCGGTACCGCCGCGGTCAAGCCGTGCACACTGTCCAGTCCGCCAACTCCGCAGTGGCTCGCACGTGACTACAACCGGCCGGACGTCTGCCAGCTCGTGCGGGTGTGGGTCGCGGCCGGCGCGCGGCGCCGCGGTGTCGGGCGTGCCCTCACCGATCACGCTGTCGCCTGGAGCGTCGGCCCGGGCCGATATCGTCGGGTGTACCTGCACACCGATGCCGGCGTCCCCGGCGCAGAGGCGTTCTGGCGTTCGCTGCCCACCTGCGAGGTCTACGACAGCCGGCCTGACCCGTTCAACACCGTGCACTTCGAGATCGACGTCGACGCGTTGCTGCGAGCGTCCGGATGCTGAACGTTTCGGCGGCGCCGGATCAGGACGCAGACCCAGCCGCTTCGCCGTCTAGCCGCATTCTGTGCTTGTACGAGCAGCTGCGTGCCCACAACAGTCCCGCCCCGTCACCCGCGGTCAACGCGCTGTTTGCCGACCTGGTGAGTGCCTGCGTCTCCGGCGACGCCACGGATGCTGCGGCCGCATTGTCAGATCCCCGGATCGTCGGGGTCCGCGCGGACCTGATCCGGCTGTGTGCCGAGGGCGAGTCACTGCTGGAAAACGGGTGGGCACGCAGGGTGCTGGCCGCCGCCGACGCGCGCGCCGAAATGGCCGCGTTCCCGTACCTCGGCAATTACGAGCAGCTGGCTCGGCTTGAACTGCACGCGCTGGCCGGAGCCGGGCACCGCCCGCAGGACACGCGCCGAGTCTGCTTTATCGGCGGAGGCCCCTTGCCGCTGAGCGCGATGCTCCTGTGCAGCCGCCTGACGGCCCACATCACCGTTGTCGACCGGGACATCGAAGCCGTCGAACTTTCCCGGCGCCTGGTCGATCGGCTCCTCCCGGCGCAGCGGATCAGCGTCGTCCAGGCCGACGCGGCGTCGGCGTCGGACATGGCTCGCGCGGTTGCCGGT
>DASRYP010000638.1:0-5186 GCA_035687165.1 Actinoplanes sp.
GGCAGCGGCTTCTGCTGGGTCTGTCTATGCGGCGCCGAGACGGGCGGCCGCGGCTTCCGGGCGGCTGTGCTCCGGCTGGGCGTGAGGTCGATCAGCCCGCTCTGCACCGCGAACGCGGCCGCACTGACGATCGCGGCCAGACCCGCCAGGCCCACCCCGAGCTGCTTACGGCGCTGGTTGCGGCGCTCCCGCGCCAGCGATCGATAGACACCGTTCTCGTCCTGCACAATCATGCCGCGCGATTCCCGTCCGAGGGCCGCCAAGTAGGTGGATCGCAAAAACGACTCCAGCCTTATGGTCCCACTCAAGGCCGACAAACAGCATTAAAACGACTAAAGCGCGAGAGTGACTCGACTGATACTGACAGTCAATTGATCATGTGCTTTGCTCGGTAACCATGGGCATAATTTCCCGAGGATTCGGCGGCCGTCGACGCGAGTCGGTGCCCGGCCTGCCGCCCGGCCAGTATCTCACTCACGATTTCCCGGTGCTTTCCGCCGGGCCGACCCCGCGCATCCCGCTCGACCGTTGGAACTTCACTCTCACCACGGAGACCGGCGACAAGACGACCTGGAACTGGACCGAGTTCCAGGCGCTGCCGGCCGAGGACTTCACCGCCGACATCCACTGCGTCACCAAGTGGTCCAAGCTCGGCACCACCTGGCGAGGCGTCTCGCTCGACACCCTGCTCGCCGACGTCGAGTCGACGGCCGAATACACGATGGCCCACAGCTTCGGGGGCTACACCACCAACGTCCCGCTGGAAGATCTGCTGGACGGCAAGGCCTGGGTGGTCTACAAGTTCGAGGGTGAGGATCTGGAACCGGAGCACGGCGGTCCGGCCCGGCTCCTCGTCCCGCACCTCTATTTTTGGAAATCGGCGAAGTGGGTCAACGGCCTGACGCTGATGCCGCAAGACGAGCCGGGCTTCTGGGAAGCAGCCGGCTACAACATGTACGGAGACCCATGGCGCGAACAGCGGTATCAGGGCGACTGATCTGGCGGGCGGCGACTCTCGTCGCAGCCCACTGGGAGACGCCGACGGCACGCACTCTGGTGCTCGACGTTCCGGACTGGCCGGGCCACCTGCCCGGCCAGCACGTCGACGTGCGGCTGACGGCCGAGGACGGCTATCGCGCACAGCGGAGCTACTCGATCGCCTCGGCCTGGCCGCACCCGGACAACCGGGTCGAGCTGACCGTCCAGCGGCTCGACGACGGCGAGGTCTCGCCCTACCTGACCGACACCGTGGCGGTCGGCGACCAGATCGAGTTGCGCGGGCCGGTCGGTGGCTGGTTCGTCTGGCGCGACACGTCGCCCGCCCCGGTGCTGCTGGTCGGCGGCGGCTCGGGGATGGTGCCGCTGATGGCGATGATCCGCGCCCGGGCCACGGCGGGCACCAAACAGCCGTTCCACCTGCTCTACTCGGTGCGGACGCCGGCCGACGTCCTGTACGCCGACGAGCTGCGCCGCCGGGCCCGGGACGACGCCGGACTCGATATTCACTACATCTACACCCGCAAGACGCCGGACGATTGGCCCTCGCCACCGAAGAGGATCGACGTGACGGCCCTGAACACGTACGGTTGGCCGCCGGACATCACTCCGGACTGCTTCGTCTGCGGTCCCACGACGTTCGTCGAGACGACCGCCGACATTCTGGTCGCGCTCGGCCACGACCCGAAACGGATCCGCACCGAACGCTTCGGAGGAACGTCGTGACACAACGGTCGGAGATGACCCGGAACGGTGCCGCCCTCGACGGCAACGCGATGGCCGGCGACCTGCGCGAGATCTTCGCGGTGGACGTGACCGCGGCCCGTTACATGTGTGCCGGGTGCCGGCACACGGACGCGGTCGCCACCCTGATGCTGTGGAACCAGGTTCCCGGGTTGGTGGCCCGCTGCCCGAACTGCGGGGACGTGGTGATGCGGGTGGTCCGCGCGCCCGACCGGGTCTACCTCGACCTGCGCGGCAGCGTACGGCTCGAAGTGCCCCTCGAAGGCGGCTGATCTTGATCCTCCTAGGTGAGCCGGAGGAACCGGTGGTCCTGGAGCGGGACGGCGTCCACGGACCACCGGACGATCCGTTGCTGGCCGAAGCCGGGCCGGAGGTTGCCACGACGATCAGCGCCGCCCAGGACGAGCTGATCCGGACGGTGCCCGAAAGCGTGCTGCTGATCCAGGGCGGTCCCGGCACCGGCAAGACCGAGACCGTGCTGCGCCGGGTCGCCTGGTTGCTCGACGACCCCGACCTGGGTCTGACCGCCGCCGAGGTGCTGGTGGTGGGCCCGTCTCATGCGTTCGCCCAGCACACCCGCTCGCTGCTGGACGGCTGGGGGCACGAGGGGGTTGCGCACAGCTCGATCGACGGGCTGCTGCCCAAGGCCGTGACCGGCCGTCCCGAGGCACCGCACCTGACTCGGCTCAAGGGCGAGGCACGGATGGCCGGGCTGCTCAGCCGGGCGATCGTGAAGCTCCGCGAGCGGCAGAGCCAGTTGCCCGCGACGCTGCTGGTGCGCGGCCGTGAGGTGCGGCTCGACGCGGTGACGATCGGGCGGGTGATCACCACGGCCAAGGCGAGCGAGGCGACCCCCGGCGACCGCCGGCGTCTGCTGCGAGCCGCGCTCGTGGCCGGCACCCAGGACCCGCGCCTGATCCTCGAGGCCGCCGACCTGCTGGCCGAACGTCTCTGGCCCGAGTTCGACGCGGCGACGTTCCTGGCCGACCTGTTCGCCTCGCGCGAGCTGCTGGTCGAGGCGGCCGAGGGCGAGTTCACCGACCGCGAGATAAGCGCCCTGCACCGCCCGGCCGCCGGGAACCCGGCGGACGCCGAGAACCGGGAAGGCGGTGCGGATCCGCCGTTCAGCGGGGCTGATCTGCCACTTCTGGACGAGGCCGAACACCTCTGGGGCGCCGGGCCACAGCCGTACGCCCATGTGGTCGTCGACGAGGCGCAGGACCTCTCCCCGATGCAGTTGCGCGCGATCTCACGCCGCTCGCGGAACGGTTCGCTGACCGTGGTCGGCGACCTGGCCCAGTCCACCGGCCCGTGGGCGCGCGACGACTGGCACGACGTCCTCGCGTACCTGCCCTCCGACCTGCCGCACGTGCACCGCGAGCTGCGCTTCGGCTATCGCATCCCCCGGCAGATCTTCGGTCTCGCGGCCGAGCTGCTGCCGACCGCGGCGCCGAGCGTGCAGCCGCCGACCACCGTGCGGGAGGGCCCGGCCGAACCGGTGATCAGCCCGGTGGACCCGGCCGGCCGGGCGGCGGTCGTGGTCTCGGCGGCCGCCGACCATGCCGCCGACGGGCGCTCGGTCGCCGTCATCTGCCCGGCGCGCTGCCGCGACGAGGTCGAGGCGCTGCTGCGTGCGGAGGAACTGCCGTGGAGCACGGCCCCCAGCGAGGAACGCGGCCCGGCGATCACGCTGCTCAGCCCGCACGAGGCGAAGGGTCTCGAGTTCGACGCGGCGATCGTGGTGGAGCCCGGTTTCATCGTCGACGACGACCCGCGCGGGCACCGCCTGCTTTACACCGCCCTGACCCGCGCGACCGGCCACCTGCACCTGGTGGGCGCCCCGGAGGACCTGCCGGTCTCCCCGGAGGAAGCCGGACGGCCGCCCACCTCGGCGCCCCCGGCCGCGACACCGCTCCCGATGCCGGCGCCCCCGCAGCCCGCTCCGCTCGACCCGGCGGTGGAGGAGCACATCAACGTGGTCGCCCACGCACTCGCCGAGATCCTGCTGGCCAATCTGACCCCGGAGCTCTGGCCGATCGCCCTGGACCGCCTGATCGAGCTGATCAGCCCGGAGCCTTAACCCGACTCAGACCCCCGAGCCGGCCGGAGCCGCAAGCAGCCGAGCGGATCAGCCGAGAGCCCGCTGATCAGCCCGGCACACCGCGGTTCAGCCGCGGAACCCGCCCCGCAGCCGCTGCGCGAGGGAGACCGGCGTGGGCGGATGCACGGCGGCAGCCCTCGCTTTGGTGGGGCGGGAACGGCCGACCGGACGGTCGTAGTCGGCGGTCGCGATCGCCTCGATGATCTGGCCGTCGCCGTAGTTCTCCGAGTCGGGGATCGACGCGACGAAGCCGACCAGCACGCCGTTTCGCATGATCTGAGCTTCGAGGGAGGCAGTGCCGTCGTTGTCCCAGATCGCCTCGCGGCCGTCGGGGAGCATGACACGGATGCCGTACTGAGTGATGCCGGCCAGCGGCAGCTTCACATGGGCGAAGACGTTCCGCGAGCGCAGCGTTTCGACGATCCGACGTGCCCGTTCTTCTTCCATGTGAGGACCATAGCGACGCGGGCTGAGGGCCCACTGAAGATCACCTGTGGCGCTCGTGTGAATCGGTTACTGCCCGTCCCGACCCGCGCCGGGCGGCCGGTCATACCGGCCACCCGGCGCTTGGACCGCTCAGTCGAGCAGGGCCGTCACGGTGCCGGCGGCGACCGTGCGGTTGCCCTCGCGCACCGCGAAGCCCGCACCCACCTCGAGCGCGACCGGCTTGCCCAGCGTCACCGCGACCCTGTCCAGGGTGTCGCCCGGCATGACCAGGTCGAGGCCGCCGAGGTCGAGGCCGCCGGAGACGTCCGTGGTGTGGAAGAAGAACTGCGGACGGTAGTTCGTCTCGAACGGCGTGTGCCGTCCGCCCTCCTCCTTCGTCAGCGCGTACATGCGGGCCTCGAACTTCTGGTGCGGGGTCACCGTCCCGGGGACCGCTACCACCTGGCCACGCTGTACCTGCTCGCGCTTGACGCCACGCAGCAGGACCGCGGCGTTGTCACCGGCCTCGGCGGTCTCGAGCGACTTGCCGAACGTCTCCAGACCGGTCGCCACGGTGGCGATGGTCGGGCCGAGACCGACGACCTCGACCGGCTCGCCGACGCGCAGCGTGCCGCGCTCGATCTTGCCGGTGACCACGGTGCCGCGGCCGCTGATCGTGAGCACGTTCTCGATCGGCATCAGGAACGGCTCACCCAGCTCCCGCGCGGGCACCGGCACGTACGCGTCCACGGCGTCGAGCAACTCCACGATGGATCGGGTCCACCGCGGGTCGCCCTCGAGCGCCTTCAGCGCGCTGACCCGCACGACCGGCACCTCGTCGCCCGGGAAGCCGTACTCGCTGAGCAGCTCCCGGACCTCGAGCTCGACCAGGTCGAGCAGTTCGGAGTCCGCCACGGCG
>DASRYP010000639.1:0-9174 GCA_035687165.1 Actinoplanes sp.
CGCGGCGGCCGTGGCAACCGGGGCGCCGGCGGGTCGGGCTCCGCTTCGACCGAGGCGCCCGCCACCGAGATGACCGGCGGATCGGAAGCCGGCGTCGGCACGACCGCCTGACCAGATCGCGAACGCTGAAGCCCCTTGGCCCTGACCGAGGGGCTTTTCGCGCTGGTGGCCCGGCTCGAGATCGCTAGTGGCCCGGCTCGAGATTCAGTGCGGCGCAGGCGTCGTGATACATGCGGACGGTTTCGGCGCGCACCTGGCGGCGCTCGGTGAGCCGCTCGGAGAACGGGACCCGCACCGGCACCTCGATGCCGCCGACGACTGCCTTGAACTCCAACGCGTCGGCGTCCAGTCCGGACACGCGGGCCGCGGTCGCCGTCGGTATGCCGCCGAGCGCGCGCACGATCAGCACATTGTCGGCGGCGTGGTCGTCGTTCATGTGCCGGGCGATCTGGTCGACCACCTCGGGCGGGAACGGCTCGGTCACGAAGATCTCCTGGTCTCTCAGCCCCAGCGGCTCTGCAGCTCGCCGAGCACCCCGATATTCAGCCGGTATGCCTCGTCGACCTCGCCGATGAACTCGTTCTGCTCGACGCGTGACCAGGGTACGGCGTCGAGCAGGCTGCGGTAGTGGTCCTTGAACGACGGCGGGTCGACACCGGCGAAGACGAAGAAGCGGTGACCGTCGGTGGGCGGCAGACCGTAGGACCGGGCGATCGCCGGGCCGAGGTATTGTCCGCCGGAAAGGTCGCCGATGTAACGCGTGTACTGATGTGCGACGAAACCGGTAGCCGCGCGGTGGGCGACGTCGCGCAGACGCGTGCAATAGACGGTGGTGGCGGGCAGCGCGAAAAGGTGGTCGGCCCACCGCGGCCCGTACAGAAATCCCAGGTCGGCCTCGAGCGACGGGAGCCGGCGCAGTTCCGGGAAGAGGAACGTGGCGACCACCGGGTCGTCGGCCATCGTGGTGGCGGCCGACTCGAGCGCCTCGTAGATGAACCAGTGCTGCGCGGTCAGGTCGGCGTAGGCCTCCCAGGGCAGCCGGCCGGTGGCGAGCTCGTCGAGGAAGCCACTGCGCCGAGCCTCGTCGTGCGCCCCAACTGTGTTTCGCCGCACCCGAGCGGAGAGCCGATCAGCTCCCGGCGGGTCGACCATCAACGACATCGGCAAAGCACCTCGCTTCCCGGCCCGTCAGCCTACTTATAGATCTATTCACCACTTTGCAGGGCGTAGGCGCCGGGATCTTACGCCGCGATCGTTACCGCGAAGCACGCGGCAGAATGGATGCATGCCACAACCGCTCACCGACGCCCTTGCCGAGCTTCGCGAAATGCTGCTCGCGCCCGGATTGACCCGTGCCGTCGCGGCCGGTCGCCGCCGCGGGTTCACCCCATCGGTGACCAGAGCCGAGGTACGCCCGGTGACGCTGAAGGTCGGCCCGCGCCTGCAGATCGTGACCGACGACGGCGCCCGGCCGTTCACCCGCAACGTCACCCCCGGTGCCGAGGCCGAGTCGGCGATCGACGAGTTGCTGGCCGAGCCCTTCGGGAACTGGCACGTCGAGACCGACTCGGTGACCCTGCAACTGCGCGTGACCAAGAAGGGCGACGCCCAGCTGCACCGGGCCGCGGCCGCTACAGCGACGCCGGCGGCCGCGTCCCACGACCGCCAGAAGCAGTGGCTGCTCGATCCGGGCGATCCGCTCTTCGAGGTGATCGGCGGCAACGCGGCGAAGCGGCGCCAGATCGACGCGTTCCTGCGGGCCCTCGCGGCGACGCTGCCGGACGAGCTGCCGTCGCCGTTGCGGGTGGTCGACCTGGGCTGTGGGAACGCCTATCTGACCTTCGCGGCCTACCGATACCTGGCCGGGCGGGGCGGCGCGGTCCAGGTCGTGGGGGTCGACGTCCGGGAGGACCAGCGGGTACGCAACACCGCCGTGGCCACCTCGCTGGGCTGCGCCGAGGAGGTGACTTTCGTGGCGGGCACGATCGAGGACGCGTCACTGCCGTTCGAACCCGACCTGGTGCTGGCCCTGCACGCGTGCGACACCGCGACGGACCAGGCGCTGGCCCGGGCCGTGGGCTGGAAGGCGCAGTGGGTGCTGGCCGCGCCGTGCTGCCACCACGACATCGCCACCCAGCTCAAGGGACGCCCCGCCCCCGCCCCGTTCGGCGAGCTGACCCGTCACGCGATCATGCGCGAGCGCTTCGCCGACGTGCTGACCGACTCGCTGCGGGCGGCGCTCCTGCGCTTGAACGGCTACAAGGTCGAGGTCGTCGAGTTCATCGACTCGGCCCACACGCCGCGCAACCTGCTCCTGCGGGCCCGCCGCACCTCCACGCCGCCCACCGAGGCTCAGCAGGCCGAGTACGAGGCCCTGACCGCCGAGTGGGGGGTGACCCCGGCCCTGGAGAAGATGCTCCTCTGACTCTCAGCCGATCTTGAGGGTCCACGCGGCGGTGTGGACCTGGCCGGCCACCTGGAAGTCGAAGAACATGCGGTAGCTGCCGCTGCTCGGGGCGGTCAGCCAGAACTTCACCTGGCCGTCGACGAGGGCAGGCTCGGGGTGCACGTGCACGTAGGCCAGATCACCCTCGCGCATGACGACGAGGTGGCCGAACGTGCCCAGGTAGGGATCCAGCGTCGCGCTCCGGCCGTCGGCGCCGGTGACGCTCATCAGCAGGGGCTGCGTCGACTGAGCGTTCGGCGTGCCGGCATAGGAGACGGTGAAGCCGTCGGGGCTGTCGGTGCGCGCCGGAGCCGGCAACGCCCGCGGCGCGTAGTCGCCGGCCACCGTCAGATCGCCGCCCAGCGTGGTGGCGACCTGCCGGCCGCCGACGATCGCGGTGAAGTCGGTGATCATCCGGTAGCTCCCGGGCTCGGCCAGCGTGAGGCCGATCCCCCAGGTGCCGTCGGCCGACATGGTCGGGTGCAGGTGCTGGAACCCGGTCAGATCCCGCCGCACGACGATCAGGTGCAGGGGCTTGTCATGCACGATCGCGTACGTCGTGACCGGCGCCCCGCCCGCCCCGGCGATGCGGAAGCTGAGCCGTTGCGTTCGGCCCGCCGCGAAGCTCGTGCCCTCGGGAACCAGCGCCAGCCCGTCGGAGCTGAGCGACAGCCCACCGACGGCCGCGCCGATCGGCATCGCGGCGCCGGGCTGGGTGACCGTGCCGTCGGAGCCGTGCGCGTGTGGCTGGCTCTCGTCCATCGTCATGCCCGGCAGGGCCGCTCCACTCGGTGTCCCCACCGCGGGCGGCACGGTGGCCGCGGCCGTCGAGTTGTTGAGCCGCCCCAGCCCGTACCCCGCGAACAGCACCACGATCAGCACCGCCCCGAAAGCAGCGAGGCGAAACCCGGCCCGTTCCCCCACCGGAGTCTCGGCGCCGATGCCCACCCCGGATGCCACGTCGGCAGGCGGTTCAGTGGTGCCGGCCCGGGAACCGTGGTCGGCGCCGGGTGGGTGGTCAGGCATTCGCGAGCTCGTAGCCGGCCTCGTCCACAGCTGCCCGCACGGCGTCGTCGGCGAGCGGGGCGTCGCTGGTCACGGTGACGGCACCGGAGGCGAGATCGACCTGTACGTCCGCCACTCCCGGCAGGGTGGACAGTTCCCCGCTCACCGCCTGGACGCAATGTCCGCAGGTCATGCCGGTCACGGTGTAGGTGCTGGTCACAGACATGTCAGAGCCTTTCGATCGTGCGAGAGTGGCCGTGTCAGGAGCGGATCAGGCGGGCGATCGCGTCCGACGCCTCTTTGACCTTGACGGTCGGGTCGCCGGCCCGCGCCGCGTCGACGACGCAGTGGGCCAGATGGTCCTCGAGCAGCCCGACAGCCACCGCCTGGAGAGCACTCTTGGCCGCCGCGATCTGGGTCAGAACGTCGATGCAGTAGGTGTTCTCGTCGACCATGCGCTGGAGGCCGCGAATCTGCCCCTCGACGCGGCGGAGGCGCCCCAGCAGAGCGGCCTTGTCCCCCGAATAACCATGCGGACCGTGCTGCGGTGTCGACTCGTCGGACATGACGCCAGCATACCCCCTACCCGTATGATCCCCCGCGGGCCTCGCCGCTTCGGTCGCTCAGCCGGCCACGGCCAACGCCAACGGCAGCACCGCCCCCGCGCCCGCCCGGCGCAGGGCGCGACCGGCCAGCGTCATCGTCCAGCCGGAGTCGACCAGGTCGTCGATGAGAAGCACCGGGCCGGACAAGCCAGGAAGCTCGGCGGTGACCTCGGGCGGAACTGTGAACGCGTCGTGCAGCACCCGAACCCGCTGAGCGCTGTTACCCCGCGCGTCGGACTCGGGGGGCGAGGCCGCCTCGATGACCCCGAGCAGCGGCAATCGGCCGATCTTGGCGATGTGACCGGCCAGCGAGCTGATCAGCTCAGGGTGGCGGCTCGACGCGACCGCGACCACCGCTGCCGGGCGCTGCGGCCAGGCGTCGTCGCCGTGCGCCCAGTCCTTCAGGATCTCGACCACCGCGGCGGCGAGGTCGTCGGGGATTGGCGCATCGGGCGACCCGGAACCCACGAGGCCGCGCAGACGACCGCCCCAGCCCAGGTCAGAGAGCCGACCGACAGCCCGCCCGGACTCGATCTGCTCGCCCGCAGCGATCTTGCCCTTGAGCCCGACGCCGACGGCGGCCAAGCCGGTCGGCCACATCTTCTTGGGCGCGATGACGACACCCGGATGGCCCAGGAACGCGTCGGCAGCGGCGATCGAGGCGGCGGACACCTCGGCGTCGAACTGTGGCTCGGCGCAGTTGTCGCACCGCCCGCACGGCACTGCTTCCGGATCGTCGAGGCAGCGGCGGAGGAACTCCATGCGGCAGGCGTCGGTGGACGCATATTCGATCATGGTCCGCTGTTCCTCGGCGCGGGCCTCGGCGACCCGACGAAGCCGGGCGGCGTCATAGGTCCACGGTTCCCCGGTAGCCAGCCAGCCACCGCGGGCCCGGCGGACGGCACCGTCCACGTCGAGCACCTTGAGCATCATTTCGAGCCGGTTGCGGCGCAGGTCGACCAGCGGCTCGAGGGCCTGGGTGGAGGTCGGGCGGTCGGGCCACAGGTTGGCCAACACGGAACGCACCTGGTCTTCCGGTGGGAAGGCCAGCGAGGCGAAGTAGCGCCAGATCGCCGCGTCCTCGGCACCGGGAAGGAGGACGACCTCGGCGTGCTCGACGGCACGGCCGGCCCGGCCGACCTGCTGGTAATAGGCGATCGGGGAGGGCGGTGCGCCCAGGTGCACGACGAAGCCGAGGTCGGGCTTGTCGAAGCCCATGCCGAGCGCCGAGGTCGCCACCAGCGCCTTGATCTTGTTGTCGAGCAGGTCGTGCTCGGCGGCGCGGCGCTCGGCATCGTCGACCTGGCCGGTGTAGGAGGCCACGGCGAAGCCGCGCGAGCGCAGGAAGTCGGCGGTCTCGGTGGCGCCGGCGACGGTGAGTGTGTAAATGATGCCGGAGCCGGGCAGCCGGTCGAGATGGTCGGCCAGCCAGGCCAAGCGGTGCGCCGGCTTGGGCAGGTCGAGCACGGCGAGCCGCAGCGAATCACGGTCGAGCGGACCGCGCAGCACCAGCGCGTCGCCCAGCTGGTCGGCGACGTCGGCGGTCACCCGGGCGTTGGCCGTCGCAGTGGTGGCCAGCACGGGCGTGCGGCCGCCGAGCCCGGCCAGGAAGGTGCGCAGGCGGCGATAGTCGGGGCGGAAGTCGTGACCCCAGTCGGAGACGCAATGTGCCTCGTCGACGACGAGCAGGCCGGTCTCGGCGGCGAGACCGGGCAGCACGTTGTCGCGGAAGTCGGGGTTGTTCAGCCGCTCGGGACTGATCAGCAGGACGTCGACCTCGCCGGCCCGGATCTCCTCCTCGATCTCGGCCCACTCGTCGAGATTGGCGGAGTTGATCGTGCGGGCCCGGATGCCGGCGCGGGCAGCCGCGTCGACCTGGTTGCGCATGAGGGCGAGCAGCGGGGACACGATGACGGTCGGCCCGGCCGGCTCGCCGCTGCCGCCAGGAACAAGGACGCCCGCGCGGAGCAGGGCGGTGGCGACGAAGTAGACCGCGGATTTGCCCCACCCGGTGCGTTGCACGCACAGCACCCGGCGGCGGTCGACGGTGAGCGCCTCGATCGCCCGCCACTGGTCCTCGCGGAGCACCGCGCGCTCCCCGGCGAGCCGGCGCAGCACCGCCTCGGCCCGCTCACGCACGGCGGCGCGCTCGGCGGGAGTGGCTCGCTCGGTTGGGGTGGCTGTCGCTCGCGTCGTGTCGGTCACCCGGCATGTCTATCAGCCTGGTCCGACAGAACTTGAGTTATCCACAGCCGGTGCCTTTGTCCACCGACCCCGGCAAAGTCCGTCACCGGCAACCGAGCCGCGGTAATCGAACCCGGCAATCGGACACGAGCGGTACGGGTTTCGGCGGACGGCATCGGGCGACCCGTCCCTCGGGTCACAATCGGCACATGGGGCGGACGGAGCGAAACGGTCAGCTTGGCTCGCTTCGGGTGGCCGGGCGCTATCGGCTCGTCGACAAGCTGGGCACGGGTGGCATGTCCGAGGTGTGGCGGGCCTACGACGAGACGCTCGGGCGGTCCGTCGCCGTCAAGGTGCTCTCCCCGCAGCTCGCCGGGGACCAGGCGTTCCGCGATCGGCTGCGGCAGGAGGCGCTCGCCGCCGCGCGACTCTGCCATCCGCACATCACGGGCATCTTCGACTTCGGTGAGTCACCACTCGACAAGCGACTGACGGTTCCGTACGTCGTGATGGAGCTGAACGACGGCGAGTCGGTCTCCGCCCGGATCGCGCGGCAGGGGCCGATGCCCTGGCGGGACGCGGTCACCATGTCCGTCGAAGTCGCCTCCGCACTGGCCACGGCGCACGCCCATGGGGTGGTGCACCGGGACATCACCCCGGTGAACGTGATGCTGACGGGCGCCGGCGCCAAGGTCGTCGACTTCGGGATCTCGGCGATCGTCGGCCAGCGCGACGCCGCGCCGGACGGCAGCCTGCTCGGCACGCCGGCCTACCTCGCGCCGGAGCGGCTCGGCGGCTCGCAGGTCTCGGCGGCGACCGACGTCTACGCAGTCGGGCTGCTGCTTTACCGCTCCCTGTCCGGCCGCCACCCCTGGCCGGCCGAGAACACCACCGAGGCGCTCCGCGCTCATCTGTACGCCGATCCGAATCCGTTGCCCGCGATCGCGGGTCTGCCGCCGGAGGTCGCCGAGCTCTGCCTGCGCTGCCTGACGAAGAACCCGGCGGACCGTCCCAGCTCGGCCGAGGTAGCTCGCGGCCTGGCGGCCACCGTCGGGGTTCAGCCGATCATCCCGCCGGTCGTCGAGCGGGCCGACGACGCGCCGGAGACCGCGCGGGGCACCGCGGCTCCACCGGCAGTCGTCCCACGGCGCCGGGCCGGGTTGGTGCGCTGGGCGCTCCGCTACCTGGGCCTGCCGGGCGGGGTTCCGGGACCGCGTCCGGCCGCTCGGGTGCTGCGCTTGCGCGCGGGGCTCCGCATCGGAGCGGCACTGCGGTTGGGTGCGGCGCGGCCCCTCGGCGGTGGCCTGTTCGCGGGCGGCCGGGTGGGCGGCGGTCTGCTGACCGGAGACGCGTTCGGGTTTCCGCGCGGCCGGCACCGCGTCCCAGCCACGGTGATGACCCTGGCTGTGGTGGCGACGGGCGGCATCAGCTGGGCCACCAGCCGGGACGTTCCGGACGTGCGGGAGGCCCAGGCCGCGGGGGCCGGAGTGGTGGCCGCCGGTCCGCCGAGCGACGATTCGCGGTGTGCGGTGCGCTATCAGTTGCGGCGTGATTCCGGGCGGGACTATGAGGCCCAGCTGACCGTGACCACGACCGAAGATCTTGCCCGGGGTCCGTGGCGGGTGCAGTTCTCTTATCCCGGCACCCAAAAGCTGACGGGCACCTCACCGGCGATCACGCAGAAGGGCCGCGAGGTGATCGCGAAGGGTAACGGTGCCCTGAGGTCCTTCACTTTGCGTGGTAAATATAGCGGTGACAACCCGTTGCCGCTGGCCTTCGTCGTCGACGATGTGGAGTGCCGCGCCGAGGTGCTGGCCGTCACGCCGGCCAGTCGCCAGGACGACCGGGGCCGCAGCAGCCGCAACCGCGCGCCGCGGACCGAGACCGCCGAGGTCAGCGAGACGAATGGCGACAAGATGAATGGCGACGAGACGAGGCGCGACCGGTCGTCACGCAAGAACGGCACCCCGCAGAAGCGAATCGGCTCCACACCCCCGCCGGCGACGGCGACGCCGATCCTCCGGCCCCCTGGCTTGTCGCTGGCCCTGTGACCAGGGAATTGAGTCAGCCGGCCAGGAGTTGGTCGACGGGGGCATAGTCGTCGGTCAGGGTCCGGGCGTTGTCGATGAAGCCGGCCAGGGGCTTGCCGGTGAGCATGGTGGCCGGGTCGGCCACCTTGGCCAGGCGCCGGCGCACCTCGGACTCGGGCAGCGGGGCGGCCGATGCCATGATGACGAAGTTGGCCCCCGTCTCGCCCGCCAGGGCCTCGTCGCTGCTGATCACGGCCACGTAGGGGAAGGCCGCCGCCACCGTGGCCAGTTCGGCTCGGATGAAGCGGTCCGGCGGGTAATCGATCACGTTCTGGACGTAGACGCCGCCGGGGCGCAGCACGCGCGCTATGTCGGCGGCCATCTCCTTCGTGGCCAGGTGCCACGGCACAGTCAGGTGGCCGAACGCGTCGCCCACCACGAAGTCGTACGACGCGGCGGGCTGGTCGGCCACGCCCACGCGGGCGTCCCCGACCCGTACCCGCAGGTCTTGGCCTGTCTCGAGCCCGAGCTTCTCGCGGTCGAGGTCGATCAGGCCGCCGTCGAGCTCGATCACCAACTGGTCGCTCCCGGGGCGGGTGGCTCGCACATAATCGGGCACGGTGAAGCCGCCGCCGCCCAGGTGGAGCGCGTCGACCGGGCCGGACGGCAGCGTGTCGGCCACGGCGCCGATCCACTGGATGTACGCGAACTCGAGGTTTCGCGGGTTATCGAGATCTACATAGGAGTGCCGCGCCGAGTTGAGGATCAGCTCCCGGCCGCCGGGCTCGGACGGATCGTCCCGCACCCGCGCGCAGTGGTAGGCCGTCTCGACGTCGCAAGGGTTCGGCGAGGCCACACCCAGCCCGGCCCCGACCAGACCGACCGTCGCGAGCACCACCCTCGT
>DASRYP010000640.1:0-3461 GCA_035687165.1 Actinoplanes sp.
TGCAAGGACTCGCCGACTTCGCGACCCTGCGTTCCTACCTGTCCACCGCAGGCAAGCACGGCCAGGACCTCCTCGACGTCCTCACCACCCTGTTCACCACCGGGCCTTGGCTCCCACCAGACCCAGCCAGCTGACCCAAGCTAAATACGTACAACCCTTCGGGTTTCTTGCCCGACCAGTAGGCAGTTACAAGGGTAGCCGTGGCGACCGACTTAGTTTCAAGATTTCCTTGCTTCACTATTCGATCACCAGAATCGGAAATCCAGCGCAGTACTTCATCAGCTCACAACCGTTGCCGCCAAGGGGCATACCATTCCTCGAAGCCTGCTAGCTTTGCGCCCTCCTTCTCAAAGGAAATTGTTACGTTACGCAGCATTTGGACTAGCGTGTTGAGTTCACGCCGAAATCTATGTGGATGGTGGTACTGCTCAACCAGCGAGTGCCACTGACTATGGCAGTCAAGCAATCGACGGTGCGTCTCTGGTGTGGGACAGCCAACCTCGTTGGAGAGCTGGTCGGACTTATGAACTTTGGCAGCTACATACGCGTCGGGCGCTGAAGGCGGGCGTCGGGAAGAGCGGCGTGGCCGAGGTAGCTTCACCCAGCTATTGTGGACTGCCGCATGCAAAAATTCCAGGGGACAGGGGCGGCCTTCGTGTGGAAGGTGATCACGATACCGGGCAGATGGCGCCACTCAGGTTCGAGTGGTTGGTGGATCGCGGCTGGTTGCAGTGCATTAGCGGCGGCAGCGGCGGTGGCTCCGAAATCAACGTTCGCTATGATGAAAGATGCGGCGCAGCTGCTTGCGCATAATTGGCCTTCAGCACTCCTTTTTGCTCTATCTATCGCATTCTTCGTGGTTGGCTGGGTCCGACGCAAAAGGCAGGACCAGAGGCATCGGTCTGAGCCACCACGTTGGATCTGGATCCTCTCAGATCGCGGGATTGCCAGTGTCGTAGTTGCTGTCGCGGCTTTAGGCGTAATCGCGATGACAACTCTCCTATCCGTTGCTGCCGCGGCGTCCTCGCAGCCTGTCGAGCTAGCGAAGCTCCGTATCGACTCAATCAAGTATGGATTAGGTGCGATTGCTGCCGCTGGTGCAGCCGGAGCTTTGCTCATTGGTATGCGGCGCCAGAGGCATACAGAGCAAGACTCTACGCAACGGCATGTCACCGAGCTCTACACGAAGGCTGCGGAGCAACTGGGGCACGCTGAGGCAGCCGTGCGACTCGCTGGTCTATATGCGCTCGAACGACTGGGTCAAGATAACGAGGATCAGCGTCAAACTATTGTAGATGTCATTTGTGCGTATCTGCGAATGTCAGACGGCCCCGACATTGACTCCGACGATGCTGTGCCTTCTGTAGATCAAAAAGACAGCGTTTCCACTGATGAATCGGACGCTCCCGAGAGGCGTCAAGAAATCGAAGTTCGTCTGACCGCTCAAAGAATCTTGCTTAAGCATGTAACTCTACAAGATGGGTCTGGAGAGGGCTCCACTGGCACCACCGGGGCAGGCTTAAGTTTCTTCTGGCCGAATACCACCTTAGACTTGACCGGCGCCGTGCTGCACAACTGGAGTATGCGCAACGGGGTTGTTCTCGAAGGTCGGTTCGGCGGAGCTCTTTTCACCGGCTATGCCAATTTCGAAAGCTCATCTTTCCTGAGAAATGGCGAGTTCAGCCAGGCGAGATTCGCGCAGATGGTTGACTTCTCGAAGTCAAAATTTGCGGGTAATGCTTGGTTCGGTGGATCCCATTTCGGCGGCCGGGCCAATTTTGAGGAAGCGATTTTCGTCGAGACGGCGTGGTTCGCGGATGTCAAATTTGACCGAGCAGCAAGCTTCAGTAAGTCCAGCTTCGGCGATTTGGTGGCGTTTTCGCTTTCTACGTTTAGCGACTCCGCAAATTTCGTCGCCGCTAAGTTCGCGGGTCATGCGTGGTTCGGAGCCGTGACGCCTGACCCTGGAGCGGAGGCGCAGGACGGAGGCGTCACGTTTGTCGGTGATGTTGACTTTGGCCGAGCGACGTTCGCGAGGAAAGCAAGTTTGGCAGGCGCGCGCGTTGCCGCGCGGGATGGGCGTGCCGACGTTTGGCCGAGCGGATGGGTTTTGAAGGAGGTTGATGATTCACCTTGGGCATTGCTCAGGCGGGCATCATCTGGATGACTCAAGCGACCCGATGGAGTGGGGTGAATTGAGGCCTTGGACCGTCGGCGCCGCGAGGGCAACGCACCGAGGGTTCCGGAGGGACGACGGTCAGGTCCGCCTCGGCCGGGTAAGAGCCAGGCATGGAGCGCTCCTTCCGGTGCGGGCAGTCAGAACCGGGTGTTCCCGCGCAGGGCAGAGAAGTGTACAGGGAGCAACAGACCCATACCGTTAGCGACGGCGATGCACGGAGTGGTCGATGTGCCGTAGAGGCCGACTGGCGTGCATGTAGAAGTTGACCCGGGCGAGTTGCGGCGCCTTGCCGCTCCGCGCACTTGGCGAGGACATCCTGGGACGCGCGGATGTGACGGGACGTCCCCATGGACGCAGTCCCTACGTGGGGCCTTGTCGGGCAATGTCATGCGTGGCCGGTATCTAGATCGCGCGAGCATTGGGACACCGGCTACCTGAAGGCCCCGGCCGTACGCGTCCGGCAGAGCGTATGCGGCCGGGCTGCCTACTTCAGCAGCCCGCGATGAGGCTCGCAGCTTGTGGCCCAGACTCGCTCGAACGAGTCGAGATAGGTCGCGACCATGCCTTCGGCAGCCCACCTCCGCAGGTGAAAGACCGGGGCGTGCGACGCAGGGCGCCCGTAGATGTGTGTGTTGATCAGCAACTCGTCGTCGGCTCGGTAGATCGAGTTGTAGAGCACGGTGTCATGAAGCCGCAGTTCGCCGCCGGCCTCCGCGATGGGACGGAAGCCGACGAAGGCGGTTCGGATTCGGGCGCTCATGCCGTCGCCGATGCGTTCCTCGCAACCGCGGTCGTTGACATGTATCCCGTCCGGCATGCCGAGCGCTATGCGTACCCGTACACCGTCTGATGCCTTGTCACGCAGCAGAGTCGACGCGGCGACGTCTTCGGCGAGGAAGAGTGCGCTGTAGGCGAGGATGTCGATTTCCGCCTTGGCTTCGGCGAACAGCCGGCACCAGCTGTCAGCTGGCACGGTCGAGCGGTGCGGGTAGACGATCCGGACCTCGTCGGCGCTGGCCTCGGGCTGCGTGGGGCGGGGTAGGCCGGGCCATAGGTCATGCTGCGGCCAGCCGGTGAGGCGTGCCAGGGCGTTGCGGTGGCGCGGGTACGGCATGCGACCGGACATCCAACGCTGCACGGTCTTCGGGTCGACGCCGAGACGTGCTGCGACGTCGACTTCGTTGATGTCGGCGCCTCGCAGTGCACGGGCGAGTGGACTATTCACGACGACTCCGATCGTCGACCAGTGCCGCCATGCTATCGAAGAAGTCCCGAGACGTCC
>DASRYP010000641.1:0-7400 GCA_035687165.1 Actinoplanes sp.
CGGCGTCCGGGCCGTGGAGGGTGTCGAGGACCTGCTGGCCGAACTTGGTCAGTTTGGCCTGGCCGACGCCGCTCACGGTGCCCAGCTCGCCCAGCGTTCGCGGGTTGAGCGCGGCGATCGCCCGCAGCGTGGCGTCATGAAAGATCACGTAGGCGGGCATGCCCTGCTCCTTGGCGACCGACGCCCGCCAGGCCCGCAGGCTCTCGAAGACGGAGGCGGCCGCGGGAGTCAGGTCGGCGGCCGCGGCGGCGGGGGCGCCGCCGGTCGAGGCCGCGGCGCGTTGCCGAGGAGCCTTCACCTTGGGCGCCTCGCGACGCATCATCACCTTGGTCTCGCCGCGCAGGACGCCGGTGCTGGCGTCGGTCAGGACCAGGGTGCTGTATTCGCCCTCGACCGCCAGCAGGCCCGCCGCCAGTAACTTGCGCACCACGCCGCGCCACTCGGCGTCGCGCAGTTCGGTGCCGATGCCGAAGACGGAGAGCTCGTGGTGGCGGAACCGCTGGACCTTGTCGGTCTCCTTGCCCAGCAGGATGTCGATCGACTGGCCGGCCCCGAATTTCTGCCCACGTTCGCGCTGCAGGCGCAGCACCGTCGACAACAGTTTCTGCGCGGGAACGGTGCCGTCCCACGACTCCGGTGGCGACAGGCAGGTGTCGCAATTGCCGCAGTTGCCGGTCGGCTCGGTCTGCCCGAAGTAGTTCAGCAGTTGGGCCCGGCGGCACGTCACCGTCTCGCAGAGGGCCAGCATCGCCTCGAGGTGCTGGGCGGCGTTGCGGCGGTGGGCCGCGTCCCCGTCGGAGCTCTCGATCATCTTGCGCTGCTGCACGACATCCTGCAGCCCGTAGGCCAGCCAAGCGGTCGACGGCAGCCCGTCGCGCCCGGCCCGGCCCGTCTCCTGGTAGTAGCCCTCGACGGATTTCGGCAGGTCGAGGTGGGCGACGAAGCGGACATCGGGTTTGTCGATGCCCATGCCGAAGGCGATCGTCGCCACCATGACCAGCCCGTCCTCGCGCAGGAAGCGGGACTGGTTGGCCGCGCGCACCCGGTTGTCGAGGCCCGCGTGGTAGGGCAGCGCGGCGATCCCGTTCTGGACCAGGAACTCGGCCGTGCGCTCGACCGACGCCCGGGACAGGCAGTAGACGATGCCGGAGTCGCCGGCGTGCTCGGTGCGCAGCAGTTCGAGCAGTTGCTTGCGGGGCTCGTCCTTCCCCACGATGCGGTATTGGATGTTGGGGCGGTCGAAGCTGGCCGTGAAGTGCCGTGCCCCGGTCAGCTGCAGCCGGGTGGCGATCTCGTCGCGGGTCGCCGAGGTCGCCGTGGCGGTCAGCGCGATGCGCGGCACGTCGGGCCATCGCTCGTGCAGCATCGACAGGCCCAGGTAATCGGGGCGGAAGTCGTGGCCCCACTGCGCCACGCAGTGCGCCTCGTCGATTGCGAACAGCGAGATCTTGCCCCGGTCGAGCAGCCGCTGAGTGGCCGCCACGCCCAGGCCCTCGGGCGCCACGTAGAGCAGATCGAGATCGCCGTTGACGAACTCGGCCTCGACCAGGCGGCGCTGGTCGTAGTCGAGCGACGAGTTGATGAAGTCGGCCCGGACGCCGGCAGTGCGCAGCGCGTCGACCTGATCCTGCATCAGCGCGATCAGCGGGGAGATGACCACGCCCGTGCCGGGGCGCACCAGGGCCGGGATCTGGTAGCACAGCGACTTGCCGCCACCGGTGGGCATCAGCACGAGGGCGTCGCCGCCGCCGGACACGTGCTCGATGATCTCGTGCTGCTGCCCGCGGAACGAGGGATAGCCGAACACCCGGTTGAGGACGTCGACCGCGGCCGAACCGTGCGCTGGTGCCTGGGATGCCGAAGTCACCCCGCGACAGTACAGAGGGAGGCGACCTTCGCGCGAAGCCCGGTGGACAACGTCGGATTGTGGATAACCCGCAGGCCGGACCGGGAGAAGGGCAGGATTTCAGCGCGCCGGCCGGCCGCGGAGCTCACGGCCGGCCGGCACCTGCACTATGCGTCATTCAGCCAGGGGCAGCTCGATGGTGTGCGCCGTGTGGGACGCCTTGGTGGCCAGGTAACGCACGTTGGCGGCCGACATGTGCACGCCGGTCGGCACCCGCTGGGCGACCTCGATGCCACACTTCTCGAGCTGCACGGCCTTGTCGGGGTTGTTGCTGAGCAGCCGGATGCGGCCGGCGCCCAGCGCGAGGAGCATCTGCGCGGCGGCGGTGTAGTCGCGCTCGTCCTCGCCGCGGCCCAGCGCGACGTTCGCCTCATAGGTGTCGAGTCCCGCGTCCTGCAACGCGTAGGCGTCGAGCTTGGCGTAGAGCCCGATGCCGCGACCCTCCTGGCGCAGGTAAAGCAGGAAGCCGCCCTGCTCGGCGATCCGTTCGGCGGCCTCGCGCAGCTGCGGCCCGCAATCGCAGCGCTGGCTGCCGAAGACGTCGCCGGTCAGGCACTCGCTGTGCGGCCGGACCAGCACACCCCGGCCGCCGGCCGCCGACTTGGTCAGCGCCCGCTGCCAGTCGCCGAGGCCCAGGGCCAGATGCTCCTTGCCGTCGACCAGCCCGTCGAAGGTCATCACCCGAGCGGAAGTGGTGTACCCGTCCCCGAAACGCAGGGGTACGGTCACCTGCTGCCGCACCGTGGCTTTCAACATCGGTCCTCCTTGTTGTTCCCCGCTGATCCGCCTTTACCCCGTTGCCGGAGTTACCGCACCGCAACAGACCGCGAATGTGCCAGTAATCGTGTCGCGGATTATCTTGGACGCAACTTTTCGACCAGAGTGACGATCGTCGCTCATACGGAGGCGTCATCGGTGGTTCAGCGTCCTTACGTCTTGCTGAGCTGCGGCATGTCCATCGATGGTTACCTGGACAGCGCCGGGCAGGAACGATTGCTGCTGTCGAACGATGCTGATTTCGACCGGGTTGACCAGGTTCGGAGTGGTTGTGACGCGATCCTGGTCGGCGCGGCCACCATCCGGCAGGACAACCCCCGGCTGCTGGTGCGTTCGGCCGAGCGCCGCGCGGCCCGGGTGGCCCGGGGCGAGCCGGAGAACCCGCTGAAGGTCACCGTGACCAGCCGTTGCGACATCGACCCGGCCGCCCGGTTCTTCGCCGTCGGCGACGTCGGCAAATTGGTCTACTGCACGTCGAAGTCCGTCGGCTCGGCGCGGGAGCGGCTCGGCGCGGTCGCCACCATCGTCGACGCGGGCGATCCGGTCGATCTGCGAGGGGTGACGGCCGACCTGGCCGAGCGGGGCGTGCGCCGGCTGATGGTCGAGGGCGGCGGCACGATGCACACCCAGTTCCTCACCGAGGGCCTCGCCGACGAGCTGCAACTCGTCGTCGCGCCGTTCTTCGTGGGCGACTCGCGCGCTCCGCGGTTCGTCAGCGACGGCGACTTCCCGTGGGGGCCGGACAGCCGGGCGACGCTCGCCGAGGTCCGCCAGATCGGCGACGTGGTCCTCCTGCGTTATGCCCTGACCGACCGCTTCGACCCGGCCTGACCGCCTGGGGTCCGCGCCGGTCAGGCAGCATGGGGACCGGCCCGGGAGAGTTGCGGCGACGGTGCCTGAGGCCGCCGGTACACGACTTACCTGTCGGGGCATGCGCTACGCGCCGGCGCGCGCCAGTTCGCGACCGATCGGCCGCGCGGGGGACGACGGGACCGCCGAGGAGGGGGTCGTCGCGGCGGAGAGCGCCGGCTGGGCGACGCCGTAGGGGACCGGGGAGATCGGGGCGGCGAGGCGTACCGCGGTGGCGAGGCGGACGGCGGTGGCGAGCCGCAGGCGCGAGAGGCCCCGCGTCACCAGCACGGCCGCTCCCGGCAGAGCCGCGACGAAGGCGAACACCCCGTACACGACCGCGGTGGTCAGCCCCTGGGTCGCGCTCAGCCCGGCCGCGCCGAACGCCCAGGCCGTGACCGCCTCCCGCGGACCCCAGCCGCCGACGTTGAGCGGCAGCGACATCGCGAGCAGAGCCAGCAGCATCAGCGGCACGAGCCGGGTCAGCGACGCCGTAGAGCCGGCTGCCCGCGCCGCCACCACGAACGTCGCCAGGTGACCGGCGAGTACCACGACCGAGGCGAGGGTGACGCCCGGCCAGTTGCGGCGGGCCAGCAGGCCGGTGCGGATCTCGGCGACGCCGGTGCGCACCGCGCCGGCGGCCCGGGAACCGCCTTGGCGCAGCCGGCGGCAGGCGACGAGCACCAGCGCGCCGGCCAGCGCGAGAGCGGCCAGAACGACCAGGACGGTCGCGCCGTGCCGCTGCAGCACGGTGAGCACGGGAGAGGGGACTGTCAGCAGCACGGTCACGCCGACGGCGACGAGAACGAGCTGACCGGCCGTCCGTTCCAGCACGACCGCCCGCACGCTCTTGGCCACGTCACCCTCGTCGCGGCCGTGCTGCACCGCGCGGTCCACGTCGCCCAGCACCCCGCCGGGCAGCGCGGCGTTGAGGAACAGCGCCTTGTAGTAGTCGGCGATCGCCGCGCCGAGCGAGAGCCGCAGCCCGAGGCCGCGCGCCACCAGGCACCAGCGCCAGGCACTGAAGACCGTGGTGACCGCGCCGATGCCGAACGCCAGAGCCAGGGCGGGCAGGGAGATCACCCGCAGACCGTCGAGGAAGGCGCCGGTGCCGAGCCGCCACAAAAGGAAGCCCAGGATCCCCGCCCCACCCAGGATCCGTGCCCAAGCCCAGATACGCCCCACGTCGCCGTTCCCTTCAGCTAGCCCGTCCTTCTTCTAGTACGCCTGGACCGGCGCGAAGGGTTCATCCGAAGATCGCCAAAAGATCGACATGTCCGACCGAGGCGTGCGGCAGGTGCGCCAGCCGGTCGGCCAGATAGCCGTCCAGATCGAGCGAAGTGTCCTGTTCACGGGCCGCGCCGACCCAGCCCCGCAGCCATTCGGCGGTCAGTTCGGGCAGGTCAGGCCCGAGCTTCCAGGCGCTCGGGCGGGTGACCACCGTCGCGCCGGCCTTCTCGAAGGCCTGGACCGCGTACGCCGGTGCGTCCGGCCCGAGCAGCCGCCGCCCTCCGACCGTCCGGCGCTGGTGCTCGTCGAAGGCCGAGGCCACCGTGGCGTCCGCCGGCCGGGCCGGATCGAGAGTCACGTCCCCGGTGACCGAGAGCGTGCACAGCGCCGCCACCCCGGCCGCGGCCAGCGTCGCCACCAGCGCGTCGACCTCGGCCTCGGTCAGCAGGTCGAGCAGTGCCGAGCAGGTGACCAGGTCGGTGCCGTCCAGGTCGGCGGCGGTCAGCGCGGTCACGTTGCCGAGCGCGCCCTCGACGCTGACGCCCGGCACCCGCACGTGCGAGGTGGCGTAGTGCAGTAGCTTCGGGTCGAGGTCGGCCAGGATCCAGTGCTGCGGGGCTGCCAGCCGTGGGCCCAGCCAGCGCGCCATCGAGCCGGTGCCGCAGCCCAGGTCACGGATCACGTGCACCGGCTTCGGCAGCAGGTCCACCAGATCGGCGGCGCGGGCCGCGGCGTCGGCGGGCTCCCGAAGGCCGAGCCAGGACTCGCTGAACTCTCCAGTCAACGGTGGATCTCCTTACAAGCGACGAACAGATAGCGAAACAGGCGGCGATTTCGGGCGCGGAGGCGGGTGGCGGTTCACGGGCCGAGGTGGCAGGCGGTGGCCAGCCGGCGAGCCGTCTCGGCCCAGGTCGGGAGGGTTTCCCGGCGGGCCCGGGCGGCGGCGCGCAGGCGTTCGCGCAGGGCGCCGTCGGTGAGCCAGGACCGGAGCGAGGCGGCCAGGGCGGTCCGATCGCCGGGCGGGATCAGCAGGCCGGGCAGCGTGCCGTCCGGTGCCGCCCCGAGCGCCTCGGGCACCCCACCGACCGCCGTGGCCAACACCGGAACCCCCCGGGCGAGAGCTTCGGTCACCACCATGCCGTACGTCTCGGCCCGGGAGGGAAGGACAAAAAGATCAGAGCGGGCGTACGCCTCGTCGAGCGCGGCCCCCGCCAACGGGCCGACGAAGCGAACGCGGGGATCGGCGTACGGAACCGGCCGCACCAGCGGCCCGGCGAACGTGCACTCCCAATCCAGCCCGGCCAGCTCCCCCTGAAGGGCTCCCACCAGCAGGTCCTGCCCCTTGCGCGGGCTGACCGAAGCGACACACAGCAGCCGCCGCCCGGCCGGTCCGGGCGACGCGAGCGGGGCCGGGTCGACTCCGGGCGGGGCGACCTCGACGTGCGGCAGGTCGTGCATCTTCGCCACTCGCGCGGCGGCCGCGGTGCTGGTCGCGACCACGGTCGTCGCGAGGTGCAGGGCCCGCCGCTCCCGGGCGCGCAGCGCCGAGGCCACCCCGGGAGGCAGTCCGGTCTCGTCGCTCAGCGGCAGATGCACCAGGACGACCAGCCGAAGCCGCCGGGCGTGCGACTCGAGGATCTCCGGCGCCCCGCAGCCCACCAGCCCGTCGACCAGCACCGTCGATTTGTTCGGAATGCCGGACAGGGCGGCCGCGAGCGCCGAGCGGGCCGACGGCGCGGGCGAGGGCCACGAACCGGCGATCGCGATCTCGTGCACGTCCGGCAGCAGCCCGAGCACCGTACGGTCGTATCGATTGCCGCCGCTCGGTGCCGCCGGGTCGTCGATCCCGCCAGGCAGCACCGCCCACAGCGGTGCGGTCACAGATCGCGCTCGTACGAGGCCCAGGCGATGTGCGACTCGTGCAGGGTCACCACCAGGCCGGTCAGCCCGCCGGCGCCCGGACCGAGGTCCCCCTTGGCGATCTTGGCGGCCAGCCGGTCGGCGATCAGCTTGGCCAGGTACTCCGTCGACGTGTTGATGCCCAGGAAGTCCGGCTCGTCGTCCAGGTTGCGGTAGCTCAGCCCGCCGCAGATCGCGTGCAGCTCCTGGCTCGCCAGCCCGATGTCCACGACGATGTTGTCCTCGTCGAGGTCGGGCCGGCGGAAGGTGGCGTCCACCACGAAGGTCGCGCCGTGCAGCTTCTGCGCCGGTCCGAAGACCTCGCCGGAGAAGCTGTGCGCGATCATGATGTGGTCGCGGACGGTGATGCTGAACAAGGGCTCTACTCCTCGGGGTAGTCGATCACGTGGCAGAGGGCGGGCAGTCGGCCGTCCGCGAGGCGGGGCAGCACGTCCGGCAGCTCCGCGAAGGGCGAATGCCCGGTCACGAGCGCCTCGAACCGCTCGTCGGTCAGCAGTTCGAGCGAGAGCGCGAGGCGCTCGGCGTACGAGCGGCGGCGGCCCGGGTCGATGCCGCCCACCTGGCTGCCGCGCACGGTCAGGCGGCGGGAGTGGAAGAACTCGCCCAGCGGCACGCTGACCTGCTCGTCCCCGTACCAGCTGAGCTCGACGACCGTACCCTCCGGCGCCAGCAGCTCCAGCGAGCGGGTCAGTCCGGCCGCCGTGGCGCTGGCGTGGAT
>DASRYP010000642.1:0-3360 GCA_035687165.1 Actinoplanes sp.
CGCTCGACCTGTTCGGCCTCGACGCCGTGCCCGTCACCCGGATCCTCGGCATCATCGCACTGGCGTTCGTCCTCGCATACCTCTGGTTCAGGGCCCGTCACCGCGACCCGCTGCACTACGCCGGATACGCGCTGGCTGCGACCGTCCTGCTCGCGCCGGTCTTCCACCCCTGGTATGCCGTCTGGCCCCTCGCCGTGCTCGGCGCCACCCTGCACCACCATCTGCGCTGGCTCGTCGTGCCCTGCGCGGTAGCCTCCGCACTCTGCCTGCCCGACGGATACAACCTGGCCCTGGCGGTCAAGACCCAGGGCGCGGTCGCCATGACCGGGTTCCTCATTTACCTGACCTGGAAAACACTGTATGAAGCGAAAAATCGGACTGGTCACCGCAGCGGCCCTGATCGCCCTGCTGATCGTCTATCTCGCCGAGACGCGTAACGGCTACTTCGACTCGAAGGTCTACTACGGCGCAATCCAGTACTGGTTCCGCGGCGACGGCGGCATGGTCTACGACTGGCTGCGCCCCGGAACCCCGTACGGCTTCACCTATCCGCCTTTCGCGGGTCTGGTCATGCTGCCGATGGCGTTCCTGCCGTTCGGTGCCGTCGTGGTCCTCGCGGTCGTCGGCACGGTGCTCACCACCGCCCTGCTCACCTGGTGGTTCGTCGCCCCGCTGATCCGTCGCAAGGGCTGGACCGTCTGGTTCGCGTACGGTCTGGCGGTCTGCCTGGCCCTCGCGTTCGAGCCGGTCCGCGAGACGATCACGTTCGGCCAGGTGAACACGCTGCTGCTCACCCTCGTGGCCGGGGATCTGCTGTTCGGCCTCTCCCGCGGGCGTAAGTGGGCCGGCGTCGGCATCGGCCTGGCCACCGCGATCAAGCTCACCCCGGGCATCTTCATCGTCTACCTGCTCGTCACCCGGCGCTGGCGAGCCGCGGCCACCGCGAGTGGCACGGCCGCCGCCGCTACCCTGCTGGCCGCTGCCGTCTTCCCCGACGAGTCGCGCGAGTTCTGGACCTCGGCGCTCTGGGACACCAACCGGGTCGGCGTGCTCTCCTACCTCTCGAACCAGTCCGAACGCGGCTTCCTGGCCCGCCTGCCGATCCCGCAGGTCGAGTCGAAGGTGTGGCTGGCCGGTGTGCTGCTGACCCTGGCACTCTGGGCCTGGCGGGTCGCCAAGGCGCCGGACGACATCATGGGCGGGCTCGCGCTGACCGGCGTGGTCGGTTGCCTGATCAGCCCGGTCACCTGGATCCACCACTGCGTCTGGCTGCTCCCGGCGATCGTCCTCTGCCTCGATTCCCAGCGAAGATCCCGGATCTATCTGGGCGCCGCCGCCTATCTGGTGATGACCTCTAGGCTCACCTGGTTCTGGGAGAAGCGGCCCCGGCCCCCGCTGGAGCTGATCGGCGGCAACCTCTATGTCTGGTTCAGCCTGGCCCTGCTGATCGGGACGCCCATCGGCACTCGTCGTTCCCCAGAAGTCCACCAGGAGGACAAGCTCCTCACGTAGTCAAGGCACCGGCGGGACCGCCCTCTGGCGGCTGGGTCGCCTCTTCCGCGTTCTCCAGCCCCGCCGCGTCGACCGCGGTCGACCAGGTCGTTCCGTCGCCCCGGTGGTAGGCCTCCTCGAAGCCCGCGGCGCCCAGTGCGGCGCGGGCTTCGAACGTGATGCGCTCGACGTCCGGCACCGACCGGTCCCGCGATCCGCGCACCGCGTCCGAGGCGCCGAGCAGGAACGCGGCCCGGGCGGCGTCGCCCTCGCGCAGCACCAGATCGGCCAGCCCGACCAGGGTCAGCGCGATCACCGGCGAGTCCCGGGACTCGGCCGCGGTGCGTACCGCCGCGGCGTGCTTCTCGTAGGCCAGGGCGAAATCGCCCGCCGCGGCGCCGATCAACCCCTGGGTGTGCAGGGCCATCGCCCGGAACTGGGGGACCGCCGCCGGGTGACGCATCTTGTCGACCGCGTCGTCCATGCTGCGGCGGGCCTCCTCGAGGTCGCCGTCCATCCGGGCGAAGGTCGCCGCCCCGTACGCCACCGCCGCCAGCACCTCGGGGAGCGCGACCTCCTCGGCCGCCGCCCGCGCCTGCTTGAGCAGCGCCCGCGCCTCATCGATCTCGCCGGCCATCCAGAGCTGGTGGGCGAGCTTCACCTCCATCTGCGGCACGTCCTCGCGGATGCCCACCTCGCGCACCAGGGCGATCGCCTCACGCTGCCAGCCCACCGCCGTGGCGAAATCGCCCCGGGCCGCCGTCATGTCGCCGAGCGAACTGAGCGCGAACCCGATGCCCCAGCGCTCGCCGATCGCGCGGAAGCCGGCCAACGCCTCGCGCATCTCGGCCTCGGCCACCTCGGCGCTCTGCCCGAAGTTGAGCCGGAGCTGCGCCACGAACATCTTCGCCACCGCCCGTAGCCACGGGTCCGGGTCGTCGAAGAGCGGCTCCACCATCGCGAACCCGTCCTCGTGCGGCCCGCCGTCGTCGTCGAACATCGCGGCGAGCGGCGGGATCAGCCGCAGCGCGGGATGGCTCGACGTCAGGCCGGCGCCCTGCTCCCGGGCGAGACGGAACTCCTCCCGCACCTGCTCGGCCGGAAGCCCGCCGTCGAGGCCGTTGATCGCCGAGTACGTGTGGACCAGGGCGACGTCCGCGGGAGCCGCGTCGCCGGGCATCGCGGACACCTCGACGGCCAGCTGGGCGCCCTCCGTCCGGTGCCCGCTCAGCCACCAGTACCAGCCCAGCCGGGCCACCAGGGCGGCCGCGGTCGCCCGGTCGCCGGCCTCGATCGCGGCGCGCACCGAGGCGTGCAGGTTGTCGTGCTCCTCGGCCAGCCGAGCCAGCCAGACGAGTTGGTCCGGGCCGCGCAGTTCCGGGTCGGCCGCGGCGGCGAACTCCAGCAGCCAGCGGGCCAGCGCGAGCCGCTGCGGCTCGGCCTCCCCGGACGCGGTGAGCCGCTCCAGCCCGTACTCCCGGATCGTCTCGAGCATCCGGTAACGCCCGTCGCGGCCGAGCCCGAGCAGCGACTTGTCGACCAGCGCGCCCAGCACCTCCACGTCGGTGTCGCAGATCTGCTCGGCGGCGGTGAGGTCGGCGCCGCCCTTGAACAACGCGAACCGCCGCCACACCCGCCGCTCGTCCGCGCCGAGCAGATCCCAGCTCCAGTCGACGACGGCGCGCAGTGTCTGGTGGCGGGGGAGTGCGGTGCGGCTGCCGCCGGTGAGCAGGCGGAACCGGTCGGCCAGGCGGTCGGCCAGGACGGCGACGGGCAGCGTACGCAGGCGGGCCGCGGCCAACTCGATGGCGAGCGGCATGCCGTCCAGCGCGCGGCACACCCGGACGACCGCCTCGGTGTTCTGCTCGG
>DASRYP010000643.1:0-12452 GCA_035687165.1 Actinoplanes sp.
CGCCCGCCCCGCGGACTGTAATGCGTTGGGCGGGACGTGCCGCGTCAGGTAGGATGGATCAGTCCCATCCAGGGGGTGACTGGTTTCGACTTCGAATGTGGAGACAGGGGAAGCGAGCCGAGGAAGCCGACGTCGTCTCGAGAATCGGTCGTCGGAAAATTATAAGCGCCGATTCCAATCGCGCTGACTTCGCTCTCGCCGCCTGAGGCGAGTAGTGAGTCTGTCGGACCGGGAACACCTTCGTCCCGGATTTCCGGCATCAGCTAGAAGGTTGGCCAACAGGTTCCGGTCGCGGGGACCTTGCGGCGAGATTAATCAGCGACTGGGCCCGTCACAGGAACTTGCTCACGTGATTCCAGGGGCCGAGTAGAGGCATAGTGAGCTGCGCTCGGAGAAGCCCTGACGAAGCGACGAAGGACCCGGGTTCGATTCCCGGCACCTCCACGAGAGGGTTCTTACTCGAACCCACAGCGGCACCGCCCACCCCGGCGGTGCCGCTTTCGTTTCGGGCGTGGTTGACCAGCGGTTCTATCAATCCGGCCAGGTCGTCGGCAGCAACGTAGGGGGGTTGCCGATCAGCTCTGACGCCGTCGCTGCCCACGCTCTCCGACGTCTTCGGCATCGGCTACCACGCCGCCGTCGCCGGCGGCGTCACGGTGGGCACTACCGTCGCGGCCTCTCCGGCGTCGAGGCGGTTTGCGGGCTCGCCGGCGGCTACGGCGCCCCGGTCGTGATCGAGGCGGTCGGCACGAGAACGGCCTACGACCCGGCGGTCGGTGTCGTGCCGCTTTCGTCGGCCGCCGGATAGTGGCTACGTGTGCAAGCATCGATATTGTCAGGTATTGATGTGCGTGTCATGATCCTCGCGCTCCGCGTCTCGTGCGGAGTTTCAGCGGGGGAGAAGGCATGGGGATGAAGCGGTCCACGTACGCGATTTACGTGGGGTTGGTCGGTGTTTTGGTGCTGGGCGGACTGCTGAACGCAGGGCCCGCGCAGGCGGCGAACCACGGCGTGGTCACAGCGAAGAGCGACGTCGGGCCTACGCCGGCGCCGGCAGAAAGGGTCGCGACCAGGCCGGCAGCAGTTTCGGGCAAGGACCTGAGTCCGCGGCGGGCCAACGTGCACCCGGACGCTCGGCCACCGGTCACGGTCCGGAAGCAGAGCAGGGCCGCGGCGGCCGCCGGGTGCGGTGGCGTGGCTCAGTTCGGGAAGATCTATCGCTGTTCTTCCCTGTCGGGCGACCGGCAGGACACTTTCACCGTGACCACCAGTGTTGGCGGGGACGTGTTGTACGGGACGGTCACCGAGGCCGCCAACAACGACGTCACCGACAGCGTCGGCGCGATGTTGTACGACGTCGAGGGCAACTATCTCTGCTACTACGGGAGCTACCCGGCCGGCTGTGAGCTCGGCGCCGCCGGGACGTACACCGTCGTGGTGGCGCTCGCCTACGGCTCGGGGGACATGGCGTACACGCTGTCCCTGCAGTCGCAGCGGACGCCGTCGACCTGCCGGACCCTCGGGAACGGGTTCTTCTCGTTCGCCTCCCCAGGTCGCGCCGCCGAGCTTGCCTCAGGGTCGGCCGGAGAGTGTTTCACCTTCGACCAGCCGGTCGGCAGCGTGCTGCAGATGTACGCGCCGCGGGCGTCGAACAGCGGCGACGTGCGAGGGGAGATTCTTGACGCGGAGTATCAGCCGGTCTGCCCAGTTCGGGATGCCTACGCGTGCACGTTGCACACGCCAGGCCCCTACCGGTTGATGATGTACGAGCTGTACGGCCACGAGGTCACGTACACGCTGCGCATGTCGCGGATCTCCCACTCGACGGGTTGCCCGCTGCTGCGCCCCACCGCCTTCGGTGACCCGGGCTCGGCGGCCGGCACCGGAACGCTCGACGACGTGAACACCGTCGTCTGTCACAAGCTGCGTGCGCCCTCAACCGGCGGGGTCGCGATCCGGATCCACAACGACCAGTTGATCTGGTGGAATCTCTACGACGACGCCGGTCACCAGGCCTGCGACAAGTACGAGAATCTGCGCGCCTGCCAGTTGCCGGCGTCGGGTGATTACACGATCGTCACGAGCAACCAGGACTGGCAACCGGTCACGTACCAGATCGCGGTGGCTGCCCTTTTCCGGTCCGCGGGGTGCGCCACCGGCACGTCGCTGCGGTGGGATCAGGGAGCGGCACTGTTGCACCAGACGTCCCCGGTGCAGGCGAACTGCCAGCAGTTCCAGGGCAAAGCCGGACAGCGCGTGGTCGTTTACGCGGCGCCGACCCGGTACAACTTCGCCGCCAAGATGGTGGTGGACAGCACGGGCCAGGCGCTTTGTCTCGATTACAGCGAGGAGACCGGGTGTCTGCTGCCGGCCGACGGCACGTACCGCGTGATCTCGTACCTGGACCAGTGGGACTCCGAGAGCGCCGATGAGACCTACAAGGTGCAGGTCCGCAGCCTGTCCGAGCCGAAGGGGTGCCCGGTGGTGCAGCCGGGCGCGTTCAACGATCCGCCGGCCGGCGCGTACGGGCCGATCCGCTGCCGGACCCTGCGGCTCCCCGGCGCAGGTGTTTATCAGATCCGAGCATACGACGACGAGAACTACCGGACGTACGCCGCGGTGTTCGACACCACCGGGCACCGGATCTGCGATGACTCCGGACGGTGTGAGTTCCCAGCGGCTGGTGACTACGCGGTGGTGCTCTCGGCCCAGGCCACCGACACAGTTGTCGACGACGATTTCTCGTACGCCCTGAGCGTGCTGCCGGTGCAGCCTGCGGGCTGCCCGACGTTGTCGCAGGAGCTCTACCGCGGCACTTTCGCCGCTCCAGGTCAGTTTCTCTGCCTGCGACTTCCGCAGGCGGCCGGAGAGAGGATCGTCGAACTGATCCCCGCCGAGAAGCGTTACCCGCCCACGCAGGTCTACGACTCGGTGGGCAATGACATCTGCGATTCCTCGTACGAGTTGTGGCAGACCAGCTGTCAGCTGAACGGAACCGCACCGTACTTCGCCGTCATCTCGCAGCAGGAGGGTGAGGCGCCCGGCCCGCTCGCGGCCCGCTTCGTGCGGGTCGACGGCCCGCCGTCGTGCCCGGCATTCGACGGTGCGGAGCTGACGCTGACCACCGGCGGCGACGACTTCTCGGTCTGCCGCACGATCTCCGCCGACGCCCATGCGGCCAGGGAGACCTTCGCCTGGAAGCGCACCGCAGGCACGGGCGGCGCCTATTTGTCGATCTTCGACGCCGACGGGGTTCGGCGCTGTGGCCCGACCGGAACGTTCCCGGAGCGCACGGCGACGTGCACCCTCCCGGCCGGCCCGCTCACGGTGATCCTCAATACCACCGAGGCGGCTGCGACGTTCGAGCTCAGTCGCACGGCCTGAGGCACGGATAGCGGTTCTCCAACACGGCAAGGTCCAAGTAGGCCGACAGCACCTCCACAAGAGGTTTGCGGCACCGCCCACCGTGGCGGTGCCGCTATTTTCGCCGTCCATGGAAGGTGCAGTTGGCTGACCCCTGTCGAGCGTCCTGCCACCCGAGCCGGCGAGGGCGTGGCCGCTGCTGCGTCCACCCACAGTCACCCACGAGACTTGGGACTACTCAGGCCTGACCGCTACCGATAGTATCGGCCTGCTTGCGGGGAGGTAGTTGCCCATGGGGGAGTTGGCGGAGCGGTTGCGCCTTCTGGTCGTCGAGGCAGTGTCTCCCGACGGCCGGATCTCGGCGACTGCTCGAGGCCCGGGTGAGGTCCAGATCAGCTTCGCTCCGGACGCCTACCGGCATTATCGAGCCGCTGTTCTTGCGCTCCAGTTGGAAGCGTTGGCGACGGCGCTCTGGGTGCGTTACCGCAGGCGTTACCTGGAGATCGTGTCGTCGTGGACGGACCGGGACGAGGACCCCGAGCCGACCGATGAGGACCGTGACTTCCAGCGACAGTTCGCAGATCTGCGGGTAGCCGGTGTATCGGCGCGTGGCCGGGTGATCGTTCGCAGCCGCGCTCTGGTGTCGTGGCACGTCGAGATCGCCGGGGAGTCGGTAGGGTCGTTGACCGAATCGGAGTTTCTGGCCGAGCTGGGTAGCGCGGTCGCGAAGTTGCTGGCTGACCACCGGGCGAAGGTGACCCTGCTGACGGACGCGGTCTACGACATCGGCCTGCCTCGTGCGATGCGGACTGCTGGATAGGAGTGTCATGACCGACGACCGGCGCGGGCTGCGCCGCCTGCAGGTCGGCCATTGGCTGCTGATCGGCCTCGTGGTCGCGCTCGTCGCGGCCGGTATCGCCGTCGTCGTCACGCGCGGTGACGCGGACCCCATCGTGGCCGGCCCCACGGGCGCTCCGGTCGTGAGTGCGTCGTCGGCGCCACGGCCGGACTGTGCACCGGAGATCACGGCGACCTGGGCGAACGCGGACAAGGCAAAGTTCGGGTTCGTGTATCGCAGCCGGTGCGACCAGGTCGTCCGCGAATTGCGGTTCCGAGTCACGGTGCTTGATGCGGCGGGCGAGCAGACGCCGGACGGCGAGGAGACCGCGTACGGGGGCGTGCTCTTTCCCGGTGAGGAGTTGGCTGCCGCCGGCGGTCTGCACGTCAGCCAGGACCAGAAGATCAGCAGCCTCCGGATTCAGGTGACCGGATTCAGGGCCGACCCGCCGGGGACCTTCTCGGCATGGGCGCAGGCCGAGGTCACCGACCTGACCCGCGGCAAGCCTGATGCGCTCGGACGGTTCGATGTCGGCGGCGCCGTCGTGGCGCAGCCGTCCTCCGCTCAGGTCTGCGTGGCCGAGTTCGTCCTCGTCATGCGGGACGAGAGCGACAAGATCGTCTATGTCGACGTAGGCCCGACGACCGGGCAGACGCTGTTGAGACCGGAGTTCTCCGTCGGCGCGCTGCCGAGCCTCGACTTCGCGCGCACCAAGATCTATGCGCCGCAGACGCCGCGCACCGAGCAGCCGCCACGCGCGGGGATGCCCTGCAACGGCTCGTGAGACCGCCGCACGAGAAATGGGGATTGCGATGCAGGGGTGGCAGTTCGCGGCAGAGTTGTCGCAGCTACGGATTGTCGGCCGGGTCGATCTGCCGGCGCTGAGTTCGACCTTCGCGGCGATGAACCGGGCCGTCGCCGGCACTGCCGCCGGCGAGACCGCGGCCTTTCAGGCACCCGGCGGTGGGACTGCGGCGAGTCAAGCGGCGTGGGCGGCGTTGCGCGACGATTTCCAGAATGTCCTGGGCACCACGTCCCTGAACATTCTGGATGCCGGTGTCACGGTCGAACACGTGGTGGATGCCTACCTCGCCACCGACGAGGCCGCGCGTACCAGTCTGGAAGCAGCGTGGGCGAACGGGCAGACCCCGAGCCTGCAGGAGGCCGAGGAGAAGTTCGCCCAGAACCCGCCACCCACCGTGGTTATCAAGAACGATGACGGGGCGTAGCCGTGGCCTTCACTCATCACAGCCCCGCCGAGCTGCAACAACTCGGCGAGAAGATCCGCGACAAGGCCGTCCAGGTCACGATGGACCAAGCCGCGTCCTACGCCGCCGCCCAGCAGGCGGCAAACAACGACGCGACTCGCTCGGACACCGGACAACTGCCTCAAGTGCAGGGCTACCCGACCCCGGCACAGGGCCGCCCGGACGACGAAGACAACCTGCGAGCGTACGTCGGGCAGGCGTACGCCGAACTCCCCGCGATGTTCGCCGTCTTCGGCCTGCCCAACCCGGACGACAGCCGACCGATGCTCGACGCGCTCTACTCGGTCGCCGCGACCGTCGAGGTAGACCTTCAGCTCACCAGCCGGGACAACAAGATTGCCGCGCCGAGCGCGGTCTCCCCGATCAGCAGCACAGCCTCGGTGGGCGAGGTGGTCGACCTCATCGGCGGGCACATGAAGGAGTGGACCGGCGACGCTGCCCTCGCCTTCGAGCTGTACCTCAAGAACAACGTCCGAGCCGCGGCCCTCCACCGGGAGATCGCCCTCTCGCTCGCGCTCAGCCTGGAGGCGCAGCTGGAGATCAACCGTCGGATCAACACCGACATCTGGGAGATCGGCCAGAAAACGTACAAGGCTCTGGACGGTCTGGACGCGTGGTGCCCCGGCGCGAACGCCTCCAAGTCGGTGGCTCTGCTGACCATCTCGGGTGCCATCGCGGCAGTCATCTTCGCCGGTGCCACAGCCGGTGCCGGCGGAGCCGCCTTCGCCGCGGCCGTCGGCGTCGAAGGTCTGCAGAGCCTGGCTACGACGCTGTCCAACACCGGCCCCTTGCAGAGCAAGAAGGTGGACATCGGCGGACTCACGGTGCCGCCGATCATCACCGGCATGCAGAACGCCATGACCGAGCTGACCAAGTCGATCGACGCCCAGCAGCAGGAGCTGGCGGGCGGGCTCACCAAGTTCACACAGGACGTCCACGCCAACTGGAACCGAATCCTCGTCCCGGGTCCGCGTGAGATGAACGACGTCCGCAACGCCGACGGCGCCTCGTTGAAGGCGTCGGACACCTTCCGCGTTCGATGACCCAGCCAGTCAGCTCCCTCCTGCATCGACGTCGCCGACATGCGATTCCGCAGCAGTGTTCACCGGAATGCCCGCTACGGTCAGGAACGTGTGAAGGACGGCTGCCAGCGTCTCGACCTTGTCGGCTTCGACGAAGGCGTAGCCGGACTCGGAGAAACAGTCGGCGACATGTTCGGCGATCCGCATCAGCGGATCGTCAACCTGGGCGATCATTGCGACTCCCCTCATTTGGTCGCTCATCGGTTTGCCAGTGCTGTGAGAGCCCCCTCTTGAGCGGTGCTGACCGGCCGGACGAAACGTTCCCGCCCGGCCGGGTATCGCGCGTATGCGGTGGGTGGTCCCGCCGCGCCGGTCGTTCATCGGTTGCGGACCAGGGAACGACAGGAGCAACCTAACCCAACCTTATGCATATGGCAACCCCTGGACGTACGCTAATGCCCCCTGGTGCTTGCGGTCAGCACTCTTCACATGGTCCACTGGCTTTGCGGACCAGGGAGCAGAAGAACGTGGCCAGATCAAAGACACAGCAGGTCATCGACGACATCACCGGCCAGATCGAGTCCGGGCAGTTGCGGCCGGGCGATCGTCTGCCGAGCACGGCGGAACTCCGTAGTCAATATGGGGTGTCGATCACGGTGGTGCGTAACGCCGTGCAGTGGCTCAAGGCGAAGGGCCTCGTGGAGGGTCTCTCGGGTGTCGGCGTCTTCGTTACCGAGCGAGACGGCGAAGCGAAGGCTTGACCGCCTTCGCCTGGCGACGATGACCGCGTGGAGGCGGGTGCGTCTTCAACGCCGCCGCACGCGGTCCGGTGACAGCTGTCGCCCTGCACCTTGGACCAGCCTAATTGGCGATCTTGGTGCGACTGTCTACTTCCGTTGGATGCTGGCTGGCCTGCGTGATGGACATATCTCGCCATTCCGGTGACGGCCCGCGCGATGTGGTTCCCCGCCGCGGTGCCGGCAGTGGCGGTGGTGCTGTCGCTGGGCACACAGGCGGTCGAGGCGGAGCCGCCGGTCATCGGGTGGCTCGCGGCGGCCGGGTTCCTCGCCATGTGAAGATCGCGCCCGGCCGGGGCGGCTTCACCACGCCCAGGCATCGCCACGCCACTCTCAAATCTCGCATTCTGAGACGGCGACAAGTTTGTCTGGAGGTATTTTCGGGCCTGTTTGCGTCTCGATGGCACCGATAAGTCCAACGAGTGTCAGCCAGTCCAGGGAAGTGCTCTTTGGTCCAACCGGGTCATGATCTTGGTGCTGTCATCGGCGTTGACGCCGGACGATTGATCTTGCCTACTGGCTGGCGACACCCCGGGTGGCTGATCTGCTTGTTCGCCAACGGTTCGTACCGCAGGCGGCGCTCCCGATGGGCACCGGACTGCGGGTGACGGGCTGCGGACATCAGCGGATCGGTTGACGATCCGGGCGGCCCGGCCGGCCATAGGGCGGACCTTCGACGTTGTCGAGGGTACCGACGCTGGCGGGACTCGGTCCGGATTGTCCAGCGGCGCAGCTGCCACGAGAACGCGTCCGACGGCCTTCCGACCGGTTCCGGCCGCAACGCCCCGACGGCTCCTACCCGTACCACTATGTCCTCGCCCAGCTCGGCGACGAGGTTGTCGCCGCGCGCGGATGGGGGCGTTCGCCGACGACGGCGACGACATCCACGTCCGGACCTACACCCCGACCTCACGGCCGGACGGACACGGGCATCTACACCGAGCACAGCCATCGCGCAGCACCGGTCCGGGGGACGGTCCGGCGGACCGTCCCCCAATCCGGACCACGACGGCGTGCGGACGCTGCTGCCCGCAGCACGGTCGGTTCGCGATCAGCTCGCCGCCGACGGGCAGCCTCTGACCCGGAGCGCGTTGGCCCACCACCTGCGAGTCGCGGGAACCAGCGTCTCCAACTCCGACACCGGCTCACCCAGCTACCAGCCCGGCACGCGCAACTCGCCGACCAACTCGCCCGCCAGCCCGCACCACCGCCACCCGGCACCATCGCCCGCATCCGCGAACACCTCACCGAGATCATGAACCGCGGCAACGTCACCGAACGCAAGGCCGCCATCGAAACCCTCAGCCACGAAGTCCAACTCACCCCGCAAGGCGCGGTACCCGTGTTCAAGATCCCCACAGACACGACGATGCCCCCACCCGGAACGGATGAGGGCACACGCGATCAAGATCCGACGGTTCACACAATGGTGCGGTCGGTGGAGCTGAGGGGACTCGAACCCCTGACCCCCACACTGCCAGTGTGGTGCGCTACCAGCTGCGCCACAGCCCCTTGCTGTCCCCGGTTCGCCCGGGCACGGAGGAAATACTACACACTCCGCGACTGGGGTTGCCGGGACCCCCTCAGTTCAGGGCGGGGTCGGGCGGGAAGTGGGCCACCGCGGCCAGGATGTCGCCCTGGCGGCGCAGGACCATCGCCCACAGGTCGTCGGGGCGCGTCATGAACGGGTCGCCGGGGAGGGCGTCGAGCAGGAACCAGGAGCCGGCCGCGATCTCCTCCTCGAGCTGGCCCGCGGACCAGCCGGAGTAGCCCGCGAAGACGCGGATGCCGGCGATGCTCTCGCGCAGGCGGTCGGGGTCGCCCGAGAGGTCGACCGTGCCCACGGCGCCGGAGACCTGGTGGAAGCCGGAGATCCGCTTTTTCACCTGGGGGCGGGTGCGGGCCAGGCAGATCGCCGACTCGGGCTGGACCGGGCCGCCCTCGAAGAGCACCGCGGGGTCGCCGGCCAGGTCGCCCCAGGTGCCCAGCACGTCAGAGACGGGGACCTCGGTGGCGCGGTTGAGCACCACGCCCAGGGCACCGCCGGTCTCGTGGGCGACGAGCAGCACGACCGTACGGTCGAAGTTCGGGTCTTTCAGCGTGGGTGTCGCCACGAGCAGCCGACCGGTCATCGACTCCATCGACCGGCCTCCGATCCGCTGGCCCTCGCTATACATAAGCAGTCCCCACCAACGCCATGCATCGCACATTAGCCCGAGATTCCGGCCACGGATAAGGTCTGCCCATGAACCCAGCGGCGGAGATCGGTGTCATTGGCGGCTCGGGGCTCTATGCCCTCCTCGACGACGCTGTCGAGCATGAGATGTCCACGCCCTACGGTGCGCCCTCCGGCCCGATCACGGTCGCCCGAGTGGGTGACCGCCGGGTGGCCTTCCTTCCGCGCCACGGGCGTGAGCATCGTTACCCGCCGTCCAAGATCCCCTACCGGGCCAACCTCTGGGCACTGCGCGCTCTGGGCGTGCGGCAGATCGTGGCGCCCTGTGCGGTCGGTGGGCTGCGTCCCGAGCTCGGTCCGGGCACGTTCTTGGTTCCCGACCAGCTGATCGACCGGACGAGCGGGCGCGTCCAGACCTACTACGACACCGGCGCTGTGCACGTGAACTTCGCCGATCCGTACTGCCCGGACGGGCGCCACGCCGTGCTGGGCGCCGCCGAGCCGGTCTCGCCGGTCGACGGGGGCACGATGGTGGTGATCGAGGGTCCGCGTTTCTCCACGCGCGCCGAGTCCCGGTGGTATTCGGCGATCGGCGGCGCCGTCATCAACATGACCGGCCACCCCGAGGCGGTTCTCGCCCGTGAGCTGGGCCTCTGCTACACGTCGATCGCCTTGGTCACCGACCTGGACGCGGGGGTCGAGGGCGAGCACGGCGTCACCCAGAACGAGGTGTTCCGGGTCTTCACCGACAACATCGAGCGGCTCCGGGGCGTCTTGCTGGCGGCCGTGACTCGGCTCCCGGAGAAGCGGACCTGCCCGTGCGCGTCGGTCCTCGACGGCCTGAAGCTCCCGATCGAGCTGCCGTAATTCGGGGGTGGGGCACCGGTGTCGCTCGATAGCGTGCCGGCATGGATGATCCGGACCGCTACGACGTGGCCACGCAGGCGATGAGCTCCCGTTACGTCACCCTCTGGGCGGACGGGCGGGCGGGCGGGGCGAGTTCGCGTCGGTGCCGTTCCGCTATCTGTGGCCGGCCGAGATGGACCTGATGGCCCGGATCGTGGGCCTGCGGCCGGAACACCGCTGGGACTCGTGGGCACGCACGCCCTTCACCAGCGACAGCAGCAAGATCATCGATACGTGGGTCAGGCCGTGAGCTCGTCCGGGTAGTCATCGAGGAATCGGGCGGCGCTTCTCGATCGCATGGACCCACCAGGTGTGACACATGCCACACTTTGATGATTCCTGTGCGGGGTTACGCCAGGGTGTTCCGAGCAGCGACGAAAGGGATGCTCGTGAATCCGCTCTGGAGCCGCGTGGGGGTGCGCGCCGCGTCGGTCGGCATTCTGGTCGCGGGCCTGATCGGCGGGATCTACCTCGGTCAGGAACAGCTGGCCCAGGCTGGTGGCGACTCGCTGGTGAACGCCGCGCAGGCCGACCTCGACATGCAATTGCTGAAGCAGCACGAGAGCCGGCATACCGCGGCTCGGGCCTGGCAGCGGCAGGCCGAGGGCAAGGCCGCCTCGAAGGCCGCGGCAGCCGCGGCCACGGCAGCCGGCCGGGCCCACTCGCTCGAGAACAAGGTGGTCAAGGACAAGAAGGACGCCGCCGAGCGCAAGAAGCAGAAGGAGCAGGAGCAGGAGGAGCCGGGCGGCCCGGTCCCCTACGACGGCCCCATCCCCGGCTCCTGCAACGAGTACAGCGGAAGCCGCAAGATCGGTTGCGCGCTGATGCTGGGCAAGGGCTTCCCGATCGCCGAGTTCCCCTGCCTCGACAAGCTGTGGAAACACGAGAGCGGCTGGAACTACCGAGCGAAGAACAAGAGCTCCGGCGCGTACGGGATCCCGCAGGCCTATCCGGGCAAGAAGATGTCGTCCGAGGGCGCCGACTGGGAGACCAACCCGGCCACGCAGATCAAGTGGGGTCTGGGGTATGTGAAGGGCCGCTACGACTCGCCGTGCGGGGCCTGGAGCTTCTTCCAGAACAACGGCCATTACTAGGACCTGCGTCTCTGTCGCGTGACAACGGCCGCCGGTCGGGTATAGATCGAACCATGCGGGATGAGCAGCGGGCGAGGATCGGGGACGGGGCCGGCTTCCTGGCCGCCCTGGACCAGAGTGGCGGCAGCACGCCGAAGGCGCTCGAGCTGTACGGGGTGCCGAAGTCGGCGTACACCGACGAGCGCGAGATGTTCGACCTCATGCAGGCGTTCCGTGCGCGGATCATCACGTCGCCGGCGTTCACCGGCGAGCGGATCCTCGGCGCGATCCTGTTCGAGCAGACGATGGACCGCGACATCGACGGCGTGCCCACGCCTGATTACTTGTGGCAGCGCAAGAGCATCGTGCCGTTCGTGAAGGTGGACGAGGGGCTGGCCGACGAATCGGACGGCGTACGCCTGATGAAGCCCTTCACCCGGCTCGGCCCCCTGCTCAGCCGGGCCGGCGACCGGAACATTTTCGGCACGAAGATGCGCTCGTTCATCAGCCGGGCCTCGGCCGGCGGCATCAGCGCGATCTTGGACCAGCAGTTCGACTACGCCGGGGAGATCCTCGACGCCGGGCTGGTGCCCATCCTCGAACCCGAGATCGACATCCACAGCCCCGAGAAGGCGTACGCCGAGGAGTTGCTGAGACAGGGCATCCTCGATCGCCTGCCGACTGTGCCGTACGACAACCAGGTGATGCTCAAGGTGTCGATCCCGACCGTCGACGACTTCTACACCGAGCTCATCGACCATCCCAAGGTGCTGCGCGTGGTTGCCCTCTCCGGCGGTTACAGCCAGCAGCAGGCCGACACGCGTCTGGCCCGCGACCACGGGCTGAGCGCCAGCTTCTCCCGCGCACTCGTGCAAGACCTCCGAGCCCAGCAGACCGACGCCGAGTTCAACCGGACCTTGGCCGCCGCCACCGCCGCCATCTATGCCGCGTCGACGACCTAGCGCTGCTTCAAACGCTCGGTGATCGCCTGGTAGAGCTGCTCGAAATC
>DASRYP010000644.1:0-2002 GCA_035687165.1 Actinoplanes sp.
TGACCTTGACCACGGTGCCGTTGGTCGCACCGAGCCGGGTCAGGTCCTCGGCGGAGGAGCCGAACTGGGCCGGCAGCGGCGCGGTGAACAGCGCCGAGTGGGTGGCCTCACGGAACTGCTCGGCGGTCCAGCCGTACAGCGTGGTGAGCTGGTTGTCCGGGTTGAGGCGCCGGAGCACGTGGAACGGGCCGAGGAAGACCGGGATCTGCAGGAACATCGGAAGGCAGCCCATCAACGGGTTCGCCTTCTCGACGCGGTACAGCTCCATCATTTCTTTCTGGAGCGTCTCCCGGTCACCCTTGTGCTTCTCCTGCAGCTGCTTGACCTTGGGCTGCAGTGCCTGCATGGCCCGCTGGCTCTTGATCTGCTTGACGAAGACAGGGAAGAGAATGACCCGGACGGTCACCACCAGGAACACGATCGCCAGGACCCAGGTCCAGTTCGTTCCGAGGAACCGGCCGTCGGGCACCCCGATGAAGGACCAGAGGTCGTGCCAGCGCAGAAGGATCCACGAGATGGCTATGTAGATCCAGTCGAGACTCAATTCAGGCTCCAGTCACATCAGCAGGACGGTGACGGATCGGGTCAGGCACCGGGTCGTACCCGCCAGGGTGGAAGGGGTGGCAACGCAGGAGCCGCCAGATCGCCAGCCCCGTCCCTTTGACAGCGCCGTGCCGCGCCAACGCCTCCTGGGCGTACGCGCTGCACGAGGGATAGAACCGACAGCGGGCCGGCAGCACCGGACTCACATAACGACGGTACGCGACCACGAGCGCGGTCAGCACACGGGCAAGCAGGCTCATCGGGGCCGCCGGGGCTTCTGTGCCGCCGCGAGGGCGGTGGCGAGGTCAGTGCCGAGCGTGGCGTACGACGCATCGGCCGCGGGCGGCAGAGCGCGCACGACCAGCGTCGCTCCGCCGGGAAGCTCACTCAGGAGCGGCCGCACCAGATGCCGAAGACGGCGGCGAACCCGGTTGCGGACCACCGCGTTGCCGACGGCTTTGGACACGACGAAGCCGGCGCGTGCCGTAGCGGCATACACCGGCTCCTCGAGAAGCAAATGAACGACAACCGTGCCTCGGCCGACGCGACGACCGCCGCGAATCGCTGCGGCGAAGTCGGCGCTACGCCGCAGTCGCTGCGCCGCGGCCAGCACGATTACCTGGGCATTCCGGCCCGCAAGCGGTCGGCTCAGGCCGACAGCTTGTCACGGCCCTTGGTGCGGCGGGCCGACAGGATGGCACGCCCGGCCCGGGTGCGCATGCGCAGCCGGAAGCCGTGGGTCTTGGCACGCCGGCGATTGTTCGGCTGGTAGGTGCGCTTGCTCACGTCAAAACTCCGTCTTCGTACAACATCCAGGGGGCATCAAAGCTGCAAGACGCCACTTTAGCAGAGCGCGGCGGAGCAACCGCTCGACCCTACTCAGGCCTGCCACGCCGGTCAACCATATCCTGGCCAGGCGAGGCGTCACGGCGGTCGCCGGCCTGATCGCCTCGTCTTCTGCACAGGTAGTGAATCTTTTCCCGCGGTCGGGCGCATGCTGGGCGTCGACAGAGTTGATGAGTCGGCGAGATCGCTGTTAGCGTGCCCGTTTGCTGGTCATCAACGCTGCACGCATACCACGACGAGTCGGCCAGAACCAGACAAACAGGTGAATCGTTCGCCACGACGAGCCTGCTCGAACCGCGCCGTTCAGGCTCCGGTCGTCTGCCGACCATCCGCCGGGGCGCGTCCGCCGCGAGTGCACAGGTTGTGGATAACCTGTGGATAGCCGGTGGCGCCGAACGTCTTCAGCACGTTAAATGTGGTGCTGAGTTGGGGGACCGTCGAGGGCCGAGAGGGCATCGACGGGCAAGGCGGTAAGCCGGACAAATGCTCACCGGGGGTCGGTGGCGATGGGGGTGGCGCGGCGGTGGGCGATCAGGTTGACCTGAGCGATGTATGGAAAGCGACGCTGGAGGAACTGGCCGACGAGATCTCGTCCCGCCAGCAGCGTGCCTAC
>DASRYP010000645.1:0-2401 GCA_035687165.1 Actinoplanes sp.
TCTACGACGTCCGGCCCGGCTATGCCGAGGTCGCGCCCCCGGCCTACGTCCCGTCGATCGTCTCAGGTCCGCCCGTCATCTCCGGGCCGCCGGTCGCCTCCGGGCCACCAGCCACTTCCGGCCTGCCAGCCACCTCCGGCCCACCAGCCACCTCCGGCCCACCAGTCATCGCGTCAGCGACCGTGCGCCCCGTGGGCAGCCACTCCTACGAGGGTCGCAAGGCCTGGTCGGCGCGGCCCGCCGACGACGCCACACTCAACGGGCACCCCGACCTCGACGCACGCGCCGCCGACCTGGCCGCTCGGGTGGCCAACCTGGTCGCCGACGGTGCCGGCGACCTCGGCGGCAGCAGCGGCCCACTCGCCGAGTTCGAAATTCAGGCCAACCTTTCCGCCTACCTCGACGTCCCGCCGGCCACGACTCCGCAGCCACGCGACGCCGCCGAGGACGGGGTGGCGGGACTCGGCGATCGGGCCGAGTCGGTCCGCCGCACCGCAGCCCGCTTCGCCGGCAACACGGCCCGTGGACGCGGCAGCGCGCCGCACCACGACAGCGAGCTCGGCAGCAGCGAACGGGACAGCCACCGCCAGGGCTGACAGAGGACCGGGCCGTCTCGGGACGGCCCGGCCCTCAAGCTGCCCCCCTCGCGCCCTGTCATCCAGGGAGCTCTCCGTTCGCGGTTCATTCACCTCTCGCCCAGTCACCTCTCACCCAGCCGCCATAGCGCTCAGTCACCTCTCACCCAGCCGCCATAGCACTCAGTCACCTCTCACCCAGCCGCCATAGCACTCCCACGCCCAAAGACAAGGATTCAGGGCTCTCGTGTCGGCGACCGACCCGCCTTCCAATCAAGCGGTTCTCTGTAGCACCCGCGGCTGTCTAGCGCGCCGAACGCGCCCACGTCACAGTGCGTCACCGTCGATACAAGCGTCAGAGCGTTCACTGCTGCATGAGAGTTGATTCCCCTTTCCCGGCTGTGAATTGCTTTGGTATTTGGTCGAGCAATTGGTTGAGGTCGGTCCTGAATGGTTTCCGAGGTTGGCATGATCAGCTATTAGCGGGTGGTGTGCGGGCGCGGGATAATCGTTGCATGCGGTACCAGCAGCTTCAGTTTTTCACCCGGCCGGAAACCGTTGCGATGCGTGACCGCACGAAAGCGCGTAACTATTCGGCGGAGAAAGAGGAATTCCGGCGGGATCATGCGCGTCGGCGGCAATGGGGTCTTGTTCGGCGGCATGCGCAGAAGTTGTGCCGGTCGCATGGGTGTACTGGGAAGTGCGCCGAGGTGGGTCTGCATGATCTCGCCGAGGCTGTGCCTCCGCTGATCTGGCCGGACGACGCGATCTACACGCAGCGTCCAGCACCAGCAGCACCGCCAGCGCCGTTGGCATCGGGAGCACCAGCATCGGGGGCATCGGGCCGGTTCGTTGCGGACGGGCGAGACCTGCGGTCAGACAACAGACAACGGGGCAGTCGCCCGGTACCGGCCGGCGAGGCAGCCGCCGCGCGCACCGAGCCCACACCCCGGACAGAAACCGCTGCTCACACCGCACCGGCACGCCCGACCGAGCCCGAACGCCAGCAGGCCGAACCGGCACGCCGGGCCGAGCCCGAACGCCAGCAGGCCGAACCGGCACGCCGGGCCGAATCCGACCACCGGGCCGAACCCGCCTGCCGAGCTGGAGCAGCGGTACCGCCCCACGCCGAAGCCGCCGGACACATGGGTGGCCCCGGCCCGGATGAGCCCGGTCGCCGCCCGGCGCCCGTCCGGCCGACAACATCGGACACCGGCCGCCGCATCCCGGCCGGCGGCAGCGCGCCACCACCACCGGCAAAAGCCGATCCGCGACAACAACCTCGCACCTGGCGGCGACGGAGCACAGCACACCTCGACAACAGATCCCTGGCGCGGCACAGACCACCACAGAAGAAGGCCGGCACCATTCACTTCGGGACCAACCCGTGCCGCCCCAGGCAAGGGGAATTGATCCCCCGACGACCGAACGTAAAGTAAAGATCACCCCCGCCGCTATTCGCAGGTTGAACCTCGGCGCGTTGAGCCTGCCCGGCGTGCGGAAGGACCTGGGACCTGGGACCGATGCCGAGGCGCTGCGCACCGAGAGCGGCGGCAACCCGTTCTACCTGCGACAACTCGCCCGGAGCAGGCAGGCGACCGAGGTCGGCGGCGGGCCGGACACGGGCGAGGTCCTGGTGGAGGTGCTGACGGCGATCTCCGATGAGCTGGCGTTGCTCGATCGCGACACTCGCCGGGTTCTTTCAGGGCGCTGCGGTGGCCGGAGGTCCGTTCCTAATCGACCTGGTGGCCGCCGCGTCGGAGCGCGGTGAGACCGAGGTGGCCGAGGCCTTGGGCGTGCTGCAGGAACGCGATCTGGTGCGGCCC
>DASRYP010000646.1:0-6526 GCA_035687165.1 Actinoplanes sp.
CGCATGATCCCGCCGGAATTCCTCCTTCTCCGCAGAATAGTTACGCGCTTTCGTGCGGTCACGCATCGCAACGGTTTCCGGCCGGGTGAAAAACTGAAGCTGCTGGTACCGCATGCAACGATTATCCCGCGCCCGCACACCGCTCGCTAATAGCCGATCATGCCAACCTCGGAAACCATTCAGGAGCGATCTCAACCAATTGCTTGACCAAACACCGAAGCAATTTACTGGCGGGAGGGTCATTCAAAAGCAAGGTGATGACCGCGGACATCATGGTGGGTGAGATCGGCGGGTGGCTGCGATCGGCGCCGGGTATCCTGATTGGACGTGGTGACCGGGATTCGATAGATCATCTTTGTGGGGAAGGTGATCGAGGGGCAACCGCCGCAGTGCATGACTGGGCTCAGTTCGGGCAGCTCGCCGATCTGGTCGATCGGGTGCGCGAGATCGCCGGCTTCGAGTGGGAGAGTCCGCCAGTCGGGCGTCCGCATGTGTTGCCACTGAACACGGCGGTCATCGCCATGCTGGTCGGAGTGCGGCACGACATGAGCGACGAGGTCCCGACCGAGGTGGTGTTCGGCTGTTCCCGGGCCACCATCACCCACTGTCATACGATCACGCAGCCGATCCTGTGGTGGGTCACCCGCCCTACAGCCGATCCTGTGGTCGGTCACCCGCCCCGAGGTCGATCAGCGGCTCGAACAGGCTCACCGCGAAGGTGCGCTGGTCGACGGGCTCGCCGTCCCGGTCGACGAACGCGAGCGCTATCACGGCCTACCCTCCGGCAAGACACATATGCCCGGCGGAACGTGCAGGTCATCGCCGATCGCGACGGCCGGTTATCGACGTCGGCGCCATGTCCCGCCCCGCCATGCCCCGCCATGCCCCGCCATGTCCCGCCCCGCCATGCCCCGCCGCGCCACGACGGCGTTCTTCATCTCCGGCATCGCCGAATCTCTATGGCCCGGCAACGCATTCGGCCCGGTCGAACCGCGAAAGCGGTCGGCCGGGCCGAGGAGCGTGTGTCGAGCTAGCGCGAGCCGTAGCCCGCGTTGTTGCTACTGTCGCGGAACTCGTCAGCACCCTCGCGGTCCCGGGTGAAGTCCCAGCCACCCGCCGCCTCGCGACCGGGACGGCCACCCATCGCGAACCCGCCGATCTCCTGCCCTCGCCGCCAGCCGCGGAAGTAGCCCGTGGTGTGGGCGGCGATGCTCGCCGCGTCGCGGACGATGCGCAGCGGGCGCTCGTCGCGCAGCGGGGAGCCGGGCACCAGGTTGGCCTGGGGCACGCGCTTGGGCAGGCCGGCCGCCGTCTCGGCGGCCACCTCGGGGGTCGACGCCTTTTCAGCCGCGCGCCAGCCCGTGTCGTTCGGGTTGGTCCAGTCGAGCTTGTCGCTGGCGCTGTCGTCGTGGCCGGTGAACCAGGCCGAGCGGGCCGCGGCGAAGATCAGCAGGTCGCCGTCGCTGCTGTCGGCCGGGACCGGCGGGGTGGAGCTGCGGTCGAGCGCAGTCAGCGTGCTGCTCATGGCGGTGCTGGTCGGGACCGGGCGGCGGATGCTGCTGCGGCCCTCGACCAGGCGTAGCGACGGCGGGTCGGAGGACCCGGGCAGGTCCTTGACCGTCTTGTCGAAGCCGTTGGCGAGCTGGGACTCCACCAGGCGCAGGGCCGGCGGCTCCTTCGGCATGTCCTGCCACGGCGGGCGGACCCGCCCGTCGGACGGCGGGGCGCTGGCCGAGGCGGCCGGGGTGGTCGCCACGTCGTCGTTGCCGCTGTTGATCAGCGGCCAGTTGGCGCGAGAGCCGGGCTCGGCCTGCTCCTGGCCGGGGCGCGGCGAGGGCATGGGCAGCGAGTAGTCGGTCGCGTCGGGCGTGGGCGCCGCCGAGGGGCGGGTCTGCGGGCGCGGCGGGATGACCGTGCGCTGACGCTCGGCGCGGGCGTTGTTGATCGCCGCGGTGGTGAGCGTGGCCTGGAACGGCTGACCGCTGTCGGCGGGGGTGCCGCGGCTCGGCAGACCCGAGGAGGGCGCGGCCGGACCCGCCGAGACCGAGGCAGCCGGGTACGTCGTGCCGGTCGGCGGAGTCGGCGGACGCGAGCCGGGCACCGGGCGCGAACCCGGCGTGATCGGCGTCATGCCCGGCGGGGGCGGTGGCACCGAGACGGGCCGGTTGCCCGGCGCGGCGGCGCGGTTGGGGAACAGGGAGGCCGCGGGGGCCGCGGGCGGAGGCGCGACCGGCCTGGGCGCCAGGGGCGGCGGCATGACCGGGTCGGGCGCGACCGGCGGCGCGGTGAGCGGGCGCGGGATGACCGGGCCGGTGCCCGTCGAGGGGGGCTCGGGGCGGCTGCGCCGGCCGAACCGGCCACTGTCACCCAGCACCGACTGAAGCGGCGCGGCGGACTGCGGGGAGACGGACGACTCGGCACGTCGGGGTCGACGGCTGTCGGCCGGGCCGCTGCGGGCCGTGATCGTGCCGATCAGGGCGGAACAGGCGGCGTCACCGGCGCGCACCGCGGCGACCGCCTGACGCACCGTTTCGCCGGCCGCGGGGGCCAGCGACTTGTTGATTCCGCCGCGCCGGGGCGACTCGCTGATCGCGACCTGCAGCGCGGTGACCGCGGCGATGATCTCGTCCTCGGTGCCGGCGCCGGCCCGGGTGAGTTCGACCGCGACGCCCTCGGCCATTCGCTGGGGCTCGCCGTGGGCGGTGAGTCGGCCCGGCTCGGGCAGCGCGTCGAGGACAGCCAGCGCGAGCGGGTGGGCCGGGTCGGGATAGGCCCGCAGGGCGGCCGGGTAGAGCTCGCGCAGCACCTCGCGCAGCGCGATCGAGGCCGCGTGCCGGCCGCCGAGCAGGGCGACGTGCGCGGCCAGGACGGGCTTGTAGCTGACCAGCTCGCGCGGCACCGGCAGGTTGGCCGCCGTGAGGGCGCCGGCCTGCAGCGCCCGAGCCAGGCCGACGGCCCGGCGGGCGACCGGCGGCGCCTGCATTTCCTCGATGGAGTTGTCGTCGGCGAACCGCTCGGCGAAGTCGTCGGCGGTGTCGTCGTCGGCCACCACCATCGGCCGGCCGGCCGCGGTCAGCAAGGAGGTGACCAGGTGGTCGTCGCTGTCGACGGCGACCGCAGCCTCGGTGAATCCACTCGTTCGTTCCACGAGCAACGCGCCGAGCTCGGCGTAACCGCCGGGATCGTCGCTGATCTCATGGACGCCGAGCAGTCGTCCTGCGTCGTCCACCACGGCGATGGTCAGTTGTGCGGCCGAAGCCCCACGCACCGATTCATCCGCCGACGCCAGACCGCAGTACACGCGCACGAGCGCCACGGTGTCGTCCTCCTCCCCGAGGGCAGCTAGCTGTCGGTTGGCCAAGGAATGATGGTCCCTGTTGAAGGGTCAGTCGCGCCAGTCCACAGCTGCGGAGATCTTGCCGATTACCGAGCGCCAGCCGAGACTTGCCTGTTGTGCCCCGATTTTCTTCAATCGACGTCGACCGAAGAAGCCACCCATGCCACCGGTCTCGGCGGCGCGCAGGGACTCGTCCAGATCATCGAGCGGTGATCCGGGCGACAGTGCCAGGATCACCGGCTTGAGCCGGAGTGCGTGACCCAGGTCGCGCGCCACCTCGCCGGCGGCGATCAGCAGCGGCAGGTCCCATGTGTCGTGCCCGCCTCGCAGGTTCTCCACCACGAGGTCGAGCTCGTAGCGGTCGTCCGGGAGCGGGTCGATGTCGGTCGACTGTACCCGGTCGGCCACGGTGGCCCAGGTGTCGAGTTGTGCGAGATCGTGCGGAGCACCCGAACGAATGAAGGACACCAGTGACTCGGGCGACTTGAAGGCGATCAGCCGGCCCTTGTGGGTGAGGAAGGCCGGCACCTCTTCGTCGTCGGCCTGGGCCGCGGCGTCGTCCGGCTCGTCCTCGAAGTCGGCCGGGTCGGGCTCCTCGGCCGCCGTGCCGTCCTTGTCGACCTCGCCCTGGACCAGCAGCGCCTGGTATTCCTCGTCGACGATGACTTCCTCGTCGTCCTCGGCGGGGGCCGCGCCGCGGCGCTTGCGGGCCTCGAACGGATCGTCCTCGTCGACCTCGACCTCGGTGGGGGTCAGTGTGGACGCCTTGCGGTAGGCCCGCAGGGTGAGGGCCACGCCGCCGGGCAGCGCGATCTCGACCGGCTCGACGCCGACCTCGTCCCAGAACTCACGCCCGGAGAGCCCGCCATCTTCAGACTGCGCGGCGGACTGCGCGGCCACGGGCGCGGACGCCTCGGGCTCGTCGGACTGGCTGGCCACTGTGACCTCCGGGAAATGTTCGGTCGAACGGAGCGGAAGGTAGGACGGGTGATTCTGCCGACACACCCTAGTGTGCGCGCCTGGCCGAGGACCGACCGTCCCCCGCACTTCCGCATTGACCGGTGGGAAACAGTCAGAAACCCTTGGGGTGCCAGACCGTCTTGATCTCGAGCAGGTCAATCATCGGCCCGGTGCCCGGGTCGGTGCGGTAATCAGCGCCGCCAACTGGGCGAACCACCCGCTTGAGGGTACCGGCGGCGGCTCTCTCGAGTTCGGTGGCGAGCACCGCGTCGTCGACGCCGGAGAGGTCGAGCGCGTTCACGTCGTCGTGCGACGCGAGCCACGGTGCGATCTCGGCCGCCTGGCCCGTGAGGATGTTCACGACGCCGCCCGGCAGGTCCGAGGTGGCGAGCACCTCGCCCAGGGTGATCGCGGCCTGCGGGTTGGCCGCGATGACGACCACCGTGTTGCCGCTGACGATCGCCGGGGCGACCACGCTGACCAGGCCGAGGAGGGACCCGGGAGCGACCACGCCGACGACGCCGGTGGGCTCGGGCGCCGAGATGTTGAAGTACGGCCCGGCGACCGGGTTCGCGTTGCCCGCGACCTGGGCGATCTTGTCGGCCCAGCCCGCGTACCAGACCCAGCGGTCGATCGCGGCGTCCAGCTCGGCCGGGGTGACCCCGAGGGCGGCGAACTCGAATCGGCGGGCTTCCAGCATCTCGGCGATGCGATAAAGGACCTGACCCCGGTTGTACGCCGTGGCGCCGGCCCATTTCGGCTGGGCCGCGCGGGCGGCCAGAACCGCGTCGCGGGCGTCCTTGCGGGAGGCGAGGGCCACGTTGTCGCCGTCCACCAGATAGGTCCGTCCTGACTCGCTGCGCGGGAACTTCCCGCCCACGTACAGCTTGTAGGTCTTGCGTACGGCTAAGCGCGAGCGTTCCGTGACGGCGGCCGCCGCCTTGGGTGACTTAGGCAAGGTACGCCTCCAGGCCGTGCCGGCCGCCCTCGCGGCCGTAACCGGACTCTTTGTAGCCGCCGAACGGCGACGTCGGATCGAACTTGTTGAACGTGTTGGCCCAGACCACGCCGGCGCGGAGCTGGTCGGCGACGGCCAGGATCAGCGAGCCCTTCTCGCTCCAGATGCCGGCCGACAAACCGTACGGCGTGTTGTTGGCCTTTTCGATGGCCTCGGCCGGGGTGCGGAAGGTCAGCACCGAGAGGACCGGTCCGAAGATCTCCTCGCGGGCGATCCGGTGGGCCTGGGTCACGCCGGTGAAGATCGTCGGGGCGAACCAGAAGCCGCGTTCGGGCAGGTCGCACGGTGGCGACCAGCGTTCCGCACCCTCCTCGGCCCCGATTGCCGACAGGTCGGTAATGCGGGCGAGCTGCGCGGCGGAGTTGATCGCACCGATGTCGGTGTTCTTGTCGAGCGGGTCGCCGACGCGCAGTGTGGTCATCCGCCGCTTGAGCGAGGTGAGCAGTTCCTCGGCGATCGATTCCTGCACCAGCAGCCGGGAGCCCGCGCAGCAGACGTGCCCCTGGTTGAAGAAGATGCCGTCGACGATGCCCTCGACGGCCTGGTCGATCGGCGCGTCGTCGAAGACGATGTTGGCCGCCTTGCCGCCGAGCTCGAGCGTCAGGCGCTTGCCGGTGCCCGCCACCGAGCGGGCGATCTGGCGGCCCACCTCGGTCGAGCCGGTAAAGGCGACTTTGTTCACGTCGGGGTGCTCGACCAGGTAGCGGCCGGTGTCGCCGGCGCCGGTGACGATGTTGACCACACCGGGCGGCAGGTCGGCCTGGCGGCAGACATCGGCGAAGAAGAGCGCTGAGAGCGGCGTCGTCTCGGCCGGCTTGAGCACGACAGTGTTGCCGGTGGCGAGCGCCGGGGCGATCTTCCACGCCAGCATGAGCAGCGGAAAGTTCCACGGGATGACCTGGCCGGCGACGCCGAGCGGGCGCGGGTCGGAGCCGAAGCCCGCGTATTTCAGCTTGTCGGCCCAGCCGGCGTAGTAGAAGAAGTGCGCGGCCGCCAGCGGGATGTCGATGTCGCGCGATTCCTTGATCGGCTTGCCGCCGTTCATCGTCTCGGCGACGGCCAGGGCGCGCGACTTCTCCTGGATCAGACGGGCGATGCGATAGATGTACTTCGCACGCTCGCTGGCCGGAATCTTCTTCCAGATCTTGTCATACGCGCGACGCGCTTCGCGCACCGCGCGATCCACGTCCTCCGCATCCGCTTCCGCAACT
>DASRYP010000647.1:0-2716 GCA_035687165.1 Actinoplanes sp.
CGCATGATCCCGCCGGAATTCCTCCTTCTCCGCAGAATAGTTACGCGCTTTCGTGCGGTCACGCATCGCAACGGTTTCCGGCCGGGTGAAAAACTGAAGCTGCTGGTACCGCATGCAACGATTATCCCGCGCCCGCACACCACCCGCTAATAGCCGATCATGCCAACCTCGGAAACCATTGGGGCGCGATCTCAACCAATTGCTTGACCAAACACCAAAGCAATTCCCCGCCGGAAAAGGAGAATCACCTCGCCCGCCGCTGATAGCGCGCGAGGTGAGCGCCGTGCCGAACCGTCGGAGTGCTGGCGTGCGGCCATCGCTCGGGGAGAACCTCGCGTTCTGGGACCGTCGCCCGGCACTGCGGCAAAGGAGACACTTCATGATCTGGTCGGGTTGTTGGAGCTGCCCTGCCGGCCACGAGTCGACGCACCCCGGACGCCTGGCGTCGACGCAGGCGTGACCGGACGCCCGGACGCGGAAGGGCTTCGCCAGGTGGGGTGGCTGCCGATAGGGATGGTGTGGGGGACTTGGCTGGGCGGGTGGGACGTCTGAGGTGGCGGCGGCGGATCGGCGTCGTGTTGGTGGCTGTCGTCGGTGTGGTGGGCCTGGCCGGGTCGTGGGTCGCGAGCGATGCGGTTGGGCGGGTTCAGCAACGTCATGCGGGGCAGGCGATGGATCAGTATGCCGACGCGGTCAGCCGGGTGGTGACCGCGGAGGCCAACCGTTACCGTGACACCCTGTCCGACCTGGCTGCGGCGGTGGGCGCCCAGTCGGATCTCAGTAAGTCGGATTTCCTGCAGATCACCTCGAAGTTGAGCCGGCAGCGTTTGCCGGGCGTCGCCGGTGTCGCCCTTGTCGTCGCGGCCGGCGACCGTGATGTCAGTACCGTCCGGGCGTACTGGCGGGCGCAGGGAGCCACCGGGCTCACCCTGGTCGCGAACCCCACCGCGGACGAGCACCTGTTCATCGTCCTGAGGTCCGCGCTCGACGGAACCGACAGCACCGCGGGCAGCGATCTGAGCCGGGCGGCCGAACCCGCCGACGCGTTGCGGATGGCCCGTACCAGTGGACAGGTCACCGCCAGCCGCACCTACGTGCTGTTGATGGACCGGGAGCGCCCGGCCGGGCAGCAGCAGCTGTCGTTCCTGCTCGCCGCACCGGTCATCGCGGGGATGGGCACGCCGGACGCCGGCCGGTTCCGCGGCTGGATCATCATGGGTATGCGCGGCGGTGACTTCCTGGCCGAGACCCTGCAGTGGCAGTCGCGCGGGGCGGTCAGCGTCACCCTGCTCGACCGGTCCACCGACACGCCGACCGTCGTCGCGCGACCGTCGACCGACACGCTGGATGAGGCGAGCGCGTTGCACCGTGAGCGGACCGTCATCGTCGGGCAACGTCGCTGGGATCTACTCCTCGAGCCGACCGGGAATCTGCTGACGAACGCCGATCAACGGATGCCGGCGGTCGCGCTCGGCATCGGTGTGCTGATCACGTTGCTCGTGGCGAGCATGGCCGGCATCCTGTCCGGCGCCCGTAACCGGGCCATGGACAAGGTCGACCAGGCCACCGCCGCGTTGCACGACGACATCCGGCGCCGTACCCAGATCGAGGCGCGGCTGCGTGAACGCGAGCGTGAACTGCACCACCGCACCCTGCACGACCCGCTGACCGGGCTGGCCAACCGGATCCTGTTCCAGGAGCGGGTCGACCACGCGATCGCGACCCACGACCGCGGCGCCACGACGCCGGCGGTCCTGTTTGTCGACCTGGACGGCTTCAAACAGATCAACGACACTTTCGGGCACAGTACCGGTGATGCCTTGTTGTCCGAGGTCGCCGTCCGGCTGCGGGGCTGCACCCGCACCGGCGACACCGTCGGGCGTTTCGGCGGCGACGAGTTCGCGATCCTCGCCGAGCAGATCGGCACCGTCGAGGACGCCACGATCGTGGCCGGCCGGATCGTCGACGCCCTGCAGCGCCCCTTCACCATCGACGGCCAGATCTGCCACGTCACGGCCAGCGCCGGGGTCGCCATCTACCGCGCCGGCGACACCGCCGACACCACCATCCGCAACGCCGACGAAGCGATGTACACCGCCAAAGCCGCCGGCAAAAACCACTACGCAGTGTCCGGGCGCTGACCACCTACGTCGCCGCTGTCTGCATCAGGAACTGCAGCGGCCGGACGAAGGAGGCGACCCGGACGACCCCATCGAGCTGGCGAGCTGGCGAGCTGGCGAGCTGGACGAGGATCGCCGACCGGCGACGGGGTGTCAGGCGGCATCGGCACGCCGACCGGGGATGGCCGCGATGAGTTCCCTCGTGTACGGGCTGCGTGGGTCGGAGAAGACGTCGGCGACCGGGCCCTGCTCGACCACGCGGCCCGCGCTCATCACGGAGACGGTGTGCGAGATCCGCGCGACGACCGACAGGTCGTGCGAGACGAAGAGGTAGGAGAGGCCGAGCGCCGTCTGCAGGTCGGTGAGCAACGTGAGGATCTGCTCCTGCACCAGGACGTCGAGGGCGGAGACGGGCTCGTCCAGCATGATCAGATCGGGTTCGAGCGCGAGGGCGCGCGCGATGGCGACCCGTTGCCGCTGGCCGCCGGAGAGCTCGCGGGGCAAACGGCCCAGGTAGGACGCGGGCAGGGCGACCTGGTCGAGCAGGTCACGGGCGCGGGCCTCGCGGGTGCGGCGGGTGCCGATGCGGAACGAGG
>DASRYP010000648.1:0-4320 GCA_035687165.1 Actinoplanes sp.
CGATGGCGGTGATGGCGCAGTTGGTGTCGAAGGGGGTGTTGTCGGCGAGGTGGGGGTTGATTTCGGGGAGCCAGGGGAACGCGGCGATGGTTTCGGCGTCGGTCGCGTTCCCCGGAATCGGCTCGGTGTACGCGGGGGCAGCACCGACGTGTCCGCTGGACCATCCGTAACCCGATCTGCCGTACCCCGATGTGCTCGGTCGGTGACCGGAGCCGCTGGACCGGTGGCCGGGAGCCGGTACCGGGTGGGCGCGGGTGGAATTGCTGTGGGACGTGGTCGGTCGATAGGTCATAGGGCCGGGCCGCGGGCCAGGCCGCGGGGCAGGCCGGGTGGGTGGGTTCGCGACCAGGCGAGCCTGGAGACGATGTTCGGTCGGTCTGATCGCCGCGCGGAGCCGTTCTCGGTTTTCGGGGTGTTCGTCCAGGTAGTCGTCGATCCGCGAGCGAATCCCAGGGATGGCTTCATCTTGTGAGCGGCTGGAAAGGTCCGCTGTCTGCCGGACGGCGTCGATGATCCGCTGGCCTCGTGGGCTTTGCCGGAGCTCGTTCGTGAAGCGGACGATGTGGTCCGCCTGTTGCACGGACTCGATCACCCGGTCCCGGTAGCGGTCGGAATCGCCGGGCCGTTCTATCGCGCCGGAGCCGAGTTGCCGCAGCTCGAGCAGTGCCAGTGGTGGGTGCCCTGAGGAGCGCAGGTCCAGGCTGTGAGGGCCGCCAACCTGGAACAGATGGTCCGCGGTGATCTCCGCGTCGCGGCTGGCCCCGAGGAGAAGCTGATCGAAATACTTTCCGGCCGAGACGTCACCGATCCCGTCCCCCACGATCTTCGCGTCTGTCAGCAAGCGCACGGGGGTGCCGGACGGTGTCCCCCAGTATTTCCGGACGGCGTGATCGAGGTAGGGCAGGTGCTCGGTCGAAAGTGTCTCCAGCAAGTCCCTGATCGCTTCGTGTTTCGTTTCCAGGAACTGCTGCTGGTCGCTGGAGAACGCCGCGTGCATGGCCGCGAGTGAGGTGCGGGAAGCGACACCGAGGAAGTGCTTGGGGAGAATGTCCGGCTCGTTGTACCAGGCGGGGATCGTCAGCACCTGGGTGAACGCCAGGTACATCACCCCATACATGCTGCCGATCTCCCGGTCGAGCGTGGCCACCATGGGAACGTCATCGTTGTGCCTGATGGGCTCGCCGAGGTGGTCGGCGTAGAGGCGAGCCACCTCGGCGCCGAACTCCTGTCCCGCGTCGAAGATCGACTTCACGATCGACGGCAGTGACCTTCCTTCCCGGTCAGGGCGGGCCGCGGTCCACGTTTCCCGGGTGATGGTGTCGAGCGCGATGTGCAGAGTCTCCAGGGGCACACCGACCGTCGCCTGCGTGTAGAGGTAGCCTCGCCCGGGGAGTACCTCCATCTCGCCAGTCACGCGCAGGTCCTGGTGATCTGGGTTGATCTCGTAGTCGCGCGGGTCGAACAGGTCCTTGACCTGGTGGTTACGAGCCTGGTTGAGGATGCGGCGGATATTTTTTTTCCGGCTGTCGATCTGCTCCAGCGTCGGCCCCTGCTCGCCGACGAGGATCACCGCGGGAGCGGTGATCGTCTCGGTGACCGGTACCGAAATATGCTCGTAAGCCATGCCGCGCGGGACGTCCTCGGGGTCGAAGTATCGACGCCCGTCAGCGGTGACGAACCGCGCCGAGGTGTCGCCCTGCACGGTGATCAAGTGGTCTCGTGTCCGCAGGATCCAGTCGCCCCTGGCGACGTCGTCGCTGAGCACGGCGGCGTGGTTCTCCTCCTCCTCGCCCCACTTGCCGACGACGAAGTCGAGTTCGTCGGGGGTGAGTCGGCGGGCGCCGTCGGGCAGGGGCATGTCGGTGGTCATGGGGAGGATATCGATGGTGATGTCGCCGGTGGGGGTGTGGGCGGCGGTGCCGGTTTGGCCGTCGATGAGGTAGGTGCGGTTGTGGTTGCGGATGGCGTTGAAGACGTGGCCGATGGTGCCGTCGGGGGTGCGGATGACGATCATGGCGAGGGTGCCGGGTTCGGCTTGGTCGAGGGCGGTGATGACGGAGGGGAGGTCGTGGGCGCGGTAGGCCTGTGGTGGGTCGTTGTGGTGGAGTTCGAGGTGTTGGCGTTGGTGGTTGAGCAGGTGTTGGGCGGGGACGGGTTCGGTGCCGCCGGCTTGGTGGGGGTCGCCGGTGGTGAGGGTCATGTGGGTGGCGATGGCGGTGATGGCGCAGTTGGTGTCGAAGGGGGTGTTGTCGGCGAGGTGGGGGTTGATTTCGGGGAGCCAGGGGAACGCGGCGATGGTTTCGGCGTCGGTCGCGTTCCCCGGAATCGGCTCGGTCGACGAACTGGTGGGATACGCGGGCGCGGGATCGGACAGCGAATAGGACGGTGCCGGTAGCTGGGCGGCGGGCGGCAGGACTATCGCGCGCGCGGCGGTCGGATCGACGATCGCGCGGAAGCCCTTCCCGTCCCGTTCCACCGCGAGGTGGTGCGCGTTCAGGGCCGCGCCGTCGATCAGCAGATATTCCACATCGCTGCCCCGGCGCGATCGGTGACTGACCGACCGGAGGTAGCGGGCGGCGATGGTGACCTGCTGGCCGGGGCGGTCCGTGTCGTTCCGCACCACGGCGATGTCCGATCCGCTCAGCCAGTTTCGGATCTCTTCTGCCGTGGCACCGGCCGCCCGCGGCAGCGTGATCCGCCGCGGTGCGTGGTCGGTGGGCGGCGGAGCCTCCTCGAACGCGTCGCGGGCCAGGCCGGTCAACTCCGGTCGGGGCCTGGTGGCGGCGGCGAGCGCGAAGACCGCGTCGTGTGGGGTGACTACGGCAGCGGTAGGGCCGGGTCCGCCAGCGAATGGGAGGAGAAGTTCGTGCAGGTACCACTGAACGGACGCCACTCGCCTGGGTGTCCGAGTGGTGACCGCCCACCGTATGGACATGGCCGGAGGCGGTACCTCGCCCGGCGTCGAGCTCAAGTAGTCGGGCGTTACCACGACGGCGTGCCGGCTGAGCTCGCGGAGGAAGTGGCCTGGGGACCAGTCGGGCTCGCCCTCGGGGAATATCAGGACGAGAGGCCGCGCCGTTGCTGAAAACCGGGGGAGGAGATCGGCGTACTCCGCAGCGGTAAGGAAGCGATCGCCCCGAGGTGACCGGATCAACGCGCCGGTCTCGTTCAGAACCGGCCGCTCGATGACGAGCATGTCGGCCAGTTCCAGCGGGATGCTGTTCCGCAGGTAGGCCCGCCACTGCGCCGACATCATCGTCGCCACGAACAGATCGTCGCGGAAGCCGTTCACCCACAGGTCCTGCGGTGCGAGCCGCCAGCCCGGCATCGTTATCGTGTTGTGGGCCGGAATCGCGAGGACGGCCAGGTCGGGCTCCCCGTCGTGGTGCGGCAACGGCAGCACGCCGCCGCGGACGGGCTGGGCCAGCCGGACCTCCACCGTGTTCACCTCGGCGGTGGGCCAGACGCGTACCGTGCCGAGCCGGACCGACCGGCGAACAGCGGAAAGACGCTCGGCCGGTGTCCATGCCGGGTCGACCGGAACCAGCAGCACGTCGGTGATGGTTCCGCCAGGTTCAGCGGCCGGCTGGTCGAGCGTGTAGGCCGGGACCGCCGGTATCTCCCGGAAGGCGAGCTCCGCGAGATCGTCATCGGTGATCCCCTGCGGAGGCAGGCCACCGGCCAGTCGGTATCGCAGTGCCGAAGGCAGATTCAGGTCCGGCAGGTTGCCCCCGGCCTGCCGCGCGGCGAGCCGGAGATCGCCGACGGGACCGAAGAGCCGCGAGGACCCAGGCATCGACACGAGCCAGCGCGCCGGCAGCGGGCTCACCGGCCCGATGGTGTCCTGGGGCGAGGCCAACGGATCCGCGGTCGCCGACACGACCAGACCGGCCGGCATCCGTCCCGGTTCGTCCGGCATGAAAGGGTCGGGTTCGTCGAGGCGGCGGTGGCCGAGCCGGGTCACGTGGCTGTCGAGCACCGCCCGCAGCCCGGCGGCGAAGACGCTGCTCATCTCCAGGCTCGCGCCGTGGAGGTAGAGGACCACTGTGCCCGCGCCGTCGACGAGCTGCTCGATCACGGTGACGACGTTGACCGTACCGTCTCTCTCGGATTCGGACACGAGCCGAAGAGGCCAGTCGGGCGAGAGCGCCGCCGCGATCACGACGGTCCCCTCCGGCACCTGGATCGAGGACGCTGCCGCCTCGAAGGACTCCGCGTCGGTCGGCGGCGGGAAGAGCCAGACACCGTTCGCCAGCCGTCGCCGCGGCTTCGGCGTGGCCATGGGGTCGCTCAGGCCGCCCAGCGGGGGACCAGGGAAAG
>DASRYP010000649.1:0-5708 GCA_035687165.1 Actinoplanes sp.
CGAGGACCGCCGGTTCTTTGTGGTCGGTTCTGGAGAATCGGACCTGGAACGCCCGAGCGTCGTAGCGGACGGCGGTGAAACCGGCCTTACGCAGCCGCCGGATCACTCGGGAGGCGAGCCTGGCCCGCGCCATCCTTCGCAGCAGGCCCACCCCGTTGCCTCTTTCCGATCGGTTCTGGTCTCAGCGCTTGCGAGCCCGGACCACTCGCGCTTCGAGATCTTCGTCGTAGATCACGTCGGCGTCCAGACCCGAGTTCGCCGCGGCCACGAGCGCCCCCGGTTCCTGTGCCTCGGTGATCTCCGAGAGCAGCAGACCGTCGTCGGCCAGCCACTTGGGAGCGCTCCCGGCCACTCGGCGAAAGATATCAAGGCCGTCCTCGCCGCCGTTCAGAGCCAGGTCGGGCTCGTGGTCACGGGCCTCGGCGGGCAGCAGGGCGATGTGGGCGGTGGCGACGTAGGGGACGTTGGCCAGGAGGACTTCGACGCGGCCCTGGAGAGATGAGGGGAGCGGGTCGTAGAGGTCGCCCTGGTAGACCTGGTCGACACCGTTGTCGCGGGCGCAGGCGGTGGCGTTCGGGTCCAGATCGGCGGCGTAAAGCTCGAGGTCCGGGACGCGGTGGCGGACGGCCAGGCCGAGGGCGCCGGAGCCGCAGCAGAGGTCGAGCACGACGTGGGGACGGCGCCGGGCGGCGAGGTCGACGAGGAGCTCGCTGCGGACCCGAGGGACGAAAACCCCGGGCCTGAGCCGTACGCGGATGCCGGCGAAATCGGCGAACCCGACGACCTGTTCGAGCGGCTCGCCCTGCGCGCGACGGTCGACCAGAACGGCCAGGGCGGCGTCGTCGGGGGCGGCCTCGCGCAGCACGGCCGCCTCGTCCTCGGCGAAGACACAACCCGCGGCCCGCAGCATCGTCACGGCTGCGACCAGCGCGGTGTCCGAAATCGTCACACTATCTCCATATCAGGTCCCTGCCGGACGGCTGAGTTATCCACAATGCACCCCTGTCCACAGGGCGTCGGCGTGGGGGTTCTGATTTGCCTAACGTCCCTGCCGTGCGAGAGCGGAAGTCCCCCGACGACGCCGTGGCCCAGAGGCTGCGGTCGGTGCTGGCCGGTTCGGTACGCGACCGGGCGGCACCGGCCGCCCCACGTCCGCCGGCGCCGCCCGGCTATGCCGCGCCGCCTGGCCAGGGTCTCGGCGGGGCCCCACCCGACGGCGTTTCTGGTGTTCACCCACCTGGCGCTGCGTGGCCGGGCGTCCGTTCCGGCGCGTCCCCGCCTGGCGCGTCCCCGCCTGGCCTGGTCCCGCCTGGCCCGGTTCCGCCAGGGGTGCCCGATGCCGCGGGGTTCGCCGACTTGGCCGACGTGGGTGAGCCGCTGCAATGGTCCGACATCATTCCGGCCTGGCCCGACGACGTCGACCTGGAGGCGGCGCCCAGCGCCGTATTTTGCCTACCCGAGCCCGCTACGAGCCCTCCTGCGCGGGATAAGGCACCTGCTTCGCCGCCGGAACGACCCGACGGGTATCGACCGGGAACACCGTGGGCCACACTGCCGGCTCCGCTCCGGCCGCCCACCCCTACCTCCGACACCACCCCTACCTCCGACACCATCCTGACCTCCGCGGCCACCCTGACCTCCGCGGCCACCCTGACCGCCGCGTCGGCCGCGTCCAGCAGCCCGCTGCCTACTGCGGCGCTGCCTGCTCCGATCCTGTCCGCTCCGACGCTGCCCGGGATGGGTGTGTCGCCGGCTGCACCGGCGTCGGCTGGCGTGGGTGCGTTGCCGGCCGCGCCGGCAATGGTTTCCGTAGCCGCGTCGCCGGCGGCGCCCGCGTCGGTTGCGGTGGCGACCCTGCGGTCCATCGCCGCTTTGCGGTCGGCTACCGGCTCGCATTCCGTCGTCGGGAGTGGTGATCTTGGCAATTCTCATCCGGCTGAGTTGATGTCCGCCGCGGAGCCCTTCGCCGCCCGGCCCGCGGGCGTCGGTTCCGCCACACAGCGCAGGCGCCGGCTGCCGCGGCCTGACTGGACGCTGCCGGAGGACGGGGACTTGGCCGCCGCCAACCGCCCACCTGGCAGTGTGGCTACGGTTCCCGCTGGCGAGTGCTCCTCGGCGGATCCGGCCGCTGAGCTCGCGGCAGTCGGTGCGCCTGTTGAGCGTTCCGCGGCTGATCAGGGTGACGATCCGTACTCGGCCTGGCCGCCTTCGGAGAGCTACACGTTCGAGCCGGCCGCGGATCGCTTCGCCTCGACCTCGTCGACCTCGTCGACCTCGTCGACCACGCCGGAAGAGCCGTCGCGTCTCACGGGAGCAGGTGCTTTCGGCGGGGCGGGTGACGGGGGGCGTCGGTTCGGGCTGGCGGCCTTCGACCCGGGGCGGCGTGGCGTGCGCGTTCTCGCGACGGTCGCCGCTGTGGTGATCCTGATCGCGGCTGTCCTGGCGTGGCGCTCGCGGCCGCGGGTCGATCCGGTAGCTCCGCCACCGGTGACCACCACCGTTACCGAGCCCGGCTCTCAGCCTGGACAGCCGGTCACCGCCCAGGGTTCCGCCGCCGCCGAGGTGGTCGTCGCGGTCGGGGGGAAGGTCCGCAAGCCCGGCCTCGTCCGCCTCGCACCCGGCGCCCGGGTCGCGGATGCCCTGACCGCCGCGGGCGGCGCCGAGCCCGGCGTGGACGTGGCCGTCCTCAATCTCGCCCGCAAGGTCGTGGACGGCGAGCTCATCATGGTCGGCGTCACGCCTCCCCCCGGGGCGGCCCCGCCCACCGGCCCGGCCGGTCCCGCCGCCGGAACACCTGGCGTCGGCAACCCGGTCAACCTGAACACCGCGACCCTCGCCGACCTGGATTCCCTGCCCGGCGTCGGACCGGTGCTGGCCCAGCGGATCCTCGACGCGCGGGACGCTCAAGGCGGCTTCCGGGCGGTCGGTGACCTTCGCAAGGTCGACGGCATCGGCGACGCCCGCTACGAGCAGCTCAAAGACCTGGTGACGGTATGAGCCACCGACGCCCGGCGGCCGGACCTCGCCTCGGAGAGGGCACTCGCCACTCCACCCCTCCGCAGCGGCGCGCTGACGGCGACCCGCGCGCTGACGGCGGCTGGCGCGCTGACGGCGGCCGAGCCGGTGACGGCGACCGCGGGCGTGGCCGATCGTTCGCGGGGGTTGTTGATCTCCGGCTGGCGGGGTTCGCCGTCGCGGTGTGGATGTCGGCGCTGGCCGCCCTCTACCTTTCCGCTTGGTCAGGCCTGCTGCTCGGAGCGGGCGCGGGGGCTCTGGCCGTCCTGGTGGTCGGGCTGATGCGGCGCGGAGCGGCCGATCGCCGGTGGTGGGCCGGACGGTGGGTGGTTCTCGCGGTTCTTCTCGGAGTGGTCTGTGGGGCGGTGGCTACGGGGGCTCGGGTGAGCGTTCGCGAGGCGGGGGAGCTTGTCGAGCTGGCGCGGGCCGGTGATCCGGTGTGGACGGAGATGGTCGTACGGGACGATCCGTCGGCCGCGCGCGGGTCCGCGGGAAGGCCGCCCACCTACCTCGTGGCGGTCGATCTTGAAGCGGTACGGGCCGAGGATGCGGCGACCCTGCGGTTGTCGGCGCGCGCGTTGGTGCTGGGCAGCGATCCGGGGTGGCGCGGGCTGCTGCCGGGGCAACGGGTGACGGCCACGGGAAAGCTGATGTCGCCGCGTGGCGGGGATCTGCGGGCCGTGGTCGTGTCCGTGCGGCAGCCGCCGACGCCGGTCGGCCGGCCGTCGTGGGCGCAGCGGGCCGCGGGAGTGCTGCGGGCTGGGCTTCAGCGTGCTTGCGGACCGTTGCCGGCCCTGCCCGGCGGGCTGCTTCCGGGGCTGGTCGTCGGTGACACGAGTCAGCTCGATCCGGCGCTGGAGGAGGACTTCCGGACGACCGGCATGACTCACCTCAACGCCGTATCGGGAGCCAACGTGGCCATCGTGCTGGGGGTGGTGCTCTTCGCCGTGCGGCGGACTCGGGCCGGGCCCGTGGTCACGGCGCTGCTCTGTGCTGTGGCGCTCGTCGGGTTCGTCATTCTGGCCCGGCCCTCACCCAGTGTGGTGCGAGCCGCTGCGATGGGGGCCATCGGTCTGATCGGGCTGGCCTCGGGCCGGCGGCGGGCGGCCCTGCCGGCGCTCGCGGCGGGCGTGGCCGTGCTGATCGTGATCGACCCGGAACTGGCGTCGGATGCCGGCTTCGCGCTTTCCGTGCTGGCCACCTCGGGTCTGCTGCTGCTCGCACCGGTCTGGCGGGACGGGCTGCGCCGCCGCGGTTGTCCGGCGGGGCTGGCCGAGGCGCTTGCCGTCCCCGCGGCGGCGCAGGTGGCCTGCGGTCCCGTCGTCGCGGGGCTGTCGGGCACGATCAGCATCGTGGCCATTCCAGCGAATCTGCTTGCCGTCCCGGCGATCGCGCCGGCCACCCTGCTCGGGGTCACCGCGGCGCTGATCTCGCCGATCTGGCCCGCGGGCGCCGAGTTCGCGGCGTGGCTCGGGCACTGGCCGGCGCAGTGGCTGGTGCTGGTGGCGAGCCACGGCGCGCGGATTCCGGCCGGGGCATTGCCGTGGCCGAGCGGGATCACCGGTGCCCTGCTGCTCGCGGTGCTCACGGTCGGGTTGCTGGTCGCCACGCGTCGGCCGCTGATCCGCAAGCTGGTCACGGTGGTGGCGCTCGGGGGAGTGCTCGGTGCCCTGCCCATCCGGCTGCTCGCCTCGGGCTGGCCGCCGCCCGGCTGGGTCGTGGTCGCGTGCGCGGTCGGGCAGGGGGACGCGATCGTCCTGCCGGCCGGGGCGGGGCGCGCGGCCGTCGTCGACGCCGGGCCCGAGCCGAACGCCGTCGACCGCTGCCTGCGCCGCCTCGGAGTACGTCAGGTCGTGCTCCTCGTGGTGAGCCACTTCCACGTCGACCACATCGGCGGTGTCACCGGAGTGTTCCGGGGGCGGGACGTGGGCGCAGTCGTCGGACCTGACTGGCCGGAGCCTCCGGCAGGGCGAGCGGCGGTCGCTTCCGCCGCGGGGCGGGTGCCGATGCACTCGGTGGGGCCCGGATGGGCGTACGCGATCGGGGGTCTGCGGTTGACAGTGCTCGGGCCGGTGGACCCGCTGCACGGCACGAACTCGGATCCCAACAACAACTCGCTGGTGTTGCGGGCCGAGGTGGAGGGCCGGACGGTGCTGCTGCCCGGTGACGCGGAGACGGAGGAACAGGAGGGCATGCTTGACCGGCTGGGTGCCGACGCTCTCCAGGCCGATGTGCTGAAGGTGCCGCACCACGGGTCGAGTTACCAGTCGCCGCGCTTCCTCGACGAGATTCGCCCGTCCGTGGCCCTGGTCTCGGTCGGTCTCGGCAATGACTACGGGCATCCGAACGCGCCGCTTCTGGCGCGTCTGGCGCGGGGTGGCGCACGGGTTCTGCGTACGGATCAATCGGGTGACCTCGCCGCGGTGGCCTCCGACCGGGGTCTGGCCGTGGTCGCTCGCGGCGATCCGCCGGCGCCCTGACGGAGAATGCCGGGATGCAGCGAGAGACGATCACGGTCGGCGAGCTCCGCCTGCGGCCGTTCGAGGAGGCCGACATCCCTTGGGTGTACGGGGTCTCGCTCGATCCCCGGGTGCAGAAGTACGTGCAGATCCCGTATCCGTATCAGCTCAGTGACGCCGAGTACTTCGTCCGGGAGATGGCCGTGGCGGGGTGGGACGCCGGCATCCGCGCCG
>DASRYP010000650.1:0-3937 GCA_035687165.1 Actinoplanes sp.
GGCCGCGCCGACCGGGCGTACGCGCTGGTTCAGCTCCTCGCCGATCTCAGTGCCGACGCCGAGCAGCGCCCGCGCCGCCCGGTGCCCCGCGAGCACGACATGGTCCTGCCCGATCAGCTCCGGGTGGTGGCCGACGACCTGCTCGCCGCCGGCCCCTCGCCGTCGGCGCTGGCCGAGGCCGAGGCGGCCGTCGACGGCCTGCGCGCGGGGCTGTGAGACTCCGCCGAGCCCGGTCGCTCGTGGCAGGCCGGCGGTAGCTCAGCTGAGGCGCTCCAGCACCATCGCCATCCCCTGACCGCCGCCGACGCACATCGTCTCGAGGCCGATGCTCTTGTCGTGCCAGTCGAGGGCGTTCAGCAGCGTGCCGGTGATGCGGGCGCCGGTCGAGCCGAACGGGTGGCCGATGGCGATCGCGCCCCCGTTCACGTTGAGCTTCTCGATCGGGATGCCGAGCTCCTGGTACGAGGGGATGACCTGGGCCGCGAACGCCTCGTTGATCTCGACCAGGTCGACGTCGCCGATCGTCATGCCGGCCCGCCTGAGCGCCTGCCAGGACGCCTCGACCGGGCCCAGGCCCATGATCTCGGGGCTGAGCGCGGTGACGCCGGTCGAGAGGATCCGGGCCAGCGGAGTGATGCCCAGCTCGCGAGCCTTGGTGTCGCTCATGATCACCACGGCGGCGGCGCCGTCGTTCAGCGGGCAGCAGTTGCCCGCGGTGACCCGGCCGTCGGGGCGGAACACCGGCTTGAGCTGCGACATGCCCTCCAGCGTGACTCCGGCTCGGGGGCCGTCGTCGGTCGACACGACCGTGCCGTCCGGCAACGTCACCGGGGTGATCTCGCGCTCCCAGAAGCCGTCGGCGATGGCCTTCTCGGCGAGGTTCTGGCTGCGTACGCCGAACTCGTCCATCTCCTCGCGGCTGATCCCCTTGAGCTGGGCGAGGTTCTCGGCGGTCTGGCCCATCGCGATGTAGACGTCGGGCAGCAGGCCGTTGTCGCGCGGGTCGTGCCAGGTGCGGCCGCCCTCGGCGTACTCGGCGGTGCGCGCCCGCGCCACGTCGTACTTCGGGTTCTCCCAGCCGCCGCCGACCTGGGCCTGCAGCGCGGGAGGAAGGCCGTCGGAACTGCCCCGGGCGTACCGCGAGACGGTCTCGACACCGGCCGAGAGGAAGATGTCGCCCTCGCCGGCCTTGATGGCGTGGAACGCCATGCGGGTGGTCTGCAGCGAGGACGAGCAGTAGCGGGTGACGGTGGCGCCCGGCAGCCCGTCCAGCCCGAGCTGGGTGGCGACGACGCGGGCCATGTTGAAGCCCTGCTCCCCGCCGGGCAGGCCGCAACCGAGGTAAAGGTCCTCGATCAGGGTCGGATCGAGCTGCGGCACCTTGGCGAGCGCGGCTTCGACGATGGTGGTGGCAAGGTCGTCGGGACGGAGGTCCCGCAGCGATCCCTTGGCTGCCCGGCCGATGGGGGATCGGGCGGTGGCGACGATGACAGCTTCCGGCATCTGCCCAATTTAACTGGCGGGTAACTTAGCCGAAAGGACAACTTCGTCACACAAGCGTCATGTTCCGTTACCGTACGATTACCCAGCGGGGGTCATGGCCGCCTTGACGACCGCCGGATAGAGCGCGTGCGCCCACACCCGATAGCCGTCGGCGGAGGGGTGGAAGCCGTCGTAGCAGAGCGTCCCGGCGTCGGCCCGGAAGACCGCGCCCGTCTCCTCGCCCAGATCGACGACCGCGCCGCCCGCCGCGACCACGGCCTTGGCCTGCGCTTTGGCCATCCGTCGGCCCAGCACGCCGGCGATCTGGCGCAGCGGCGGCGCGACCGCCCGCAGCGCGCCCAGATCGGGACAGGTGCCGACCACGACGCGGACGCCCGCCTCGCGCAACCGCCGCACCGCCGAGCCCAGCTGGGCCGCGGACTCCTCGGGACTGCGCAGGCCGGCCGCGTCGTGGGCGCCGATCAGCACGACGGCCACGTCGGGCCGCTCGCCGAGCAGGGCCCGCGCTACCTGAGTGGCCAGGTCGGACGAGCGGGAACCGGCCACGCCCACGCTGGAGAGCAGCACGTGGCGCTCACCCGTCTCGGGGCCGCCCTCGGCGAGCAGCCGGGCCAGGTGGCCACCGACCGTCTCACTCAGCCACTCCACGCCGACGCCGATCGCGGCGGAGTCGCCCAGCAGCACCAGGCGCAGCGGCGGGGCCGAGATCGGGCCCATCGACGTGCGCAGGGCCAGGCCCATTGTCGGTTTCGCGTAGCGGCGGGCCTTCGCGGCCAGCACCTCGCCGACGATCAGAGCGGCGCCGCCCACCGCGCCGGCGAACAGACCGGTGGCCGCGGCCTTGCCGATCCGTGCGTTCAGCCCAGCCATCCCACTCGCCTCCCTGCGTCCCGATGCATTACTAATGATCCTCCGGGGTCCACCCTACGGCGCTCGACGCGGAGCGGTCGCCGGGAACGCCCTCCGCCGCCGGGGCCCGCCCGACCACTGGTGCCGCGGGTGTCGGCGTCGTCCGGTGGCCGAACCACGAGCGGGGCTCGCCGAACCACGGGTGCCGGCGCAGCACCGCCCAGCGGCCGGCCGGGCTGACCTCCGTACCCGGGGCCTGGACCGCCTCCAGAGCGGCCTCCTCCAGACTTCGTACCCCCTCGGCGACGGAAAGAACCGTGCGGTCGTCCTCGCCGAGTGACGCCATGAGGGTCGGCATCACCACCGCGGCGGCTCGGGCGTAGCCCTCGGCGGAGGGGTGGAAGTGGTCGGAGCCGAACATCCGCACCGGGTCGGCCTCGAACATCGGGCCGAGCAGACCGCCGATCGACACCGTCCGCCCGCCGGCCGCCACCACCGCGACCGTCTGGGCGGCGGCCAGGTCGCGGCTCCACTTGCGGGCCAGCCAGCGCAGCGGCGGCTTGATCGGCTGGATCGCGCCGATGTCCGGGCAGGTGCCGACGACCACCTTGCAGCCCACCTCGCGCAGCCGGCGCACCGAGTCGCCCAGGTGGCGTACGGCGGCCTCGCGGTCGGAGATGTGGGTGACATCGTTGCCACCGATCAGAATGACCGCGACGTCCGGGTCGTACTCCAGGGCGGCGTCCACCTGGTAGGGCAGTCCGGCTGACATGGAACCGACCACGGCCAGGCGATGTAGACGGACAGGTCGGTGCAGTCGTCGCGACACCCCGGTGGCCAGCAGCGCACCCGGAGTCTCGCGCGGACGGTGCACCCCGTACCCCGCGGCCGACGAATCGCCCAGGATGCACATGCTGATCGCCTTGCCGCCGAACTTCCCGCCGTAGAGGCCGTCGCCGCGCGGGGGAGGAGCCTCGGCCATCGGGATGATCCGGCGCGCGCCGGCGGCCTGCCGGTAGAGCAGACCGGCCGACAAGCCGGCCGCCGTGACCAGGACGCCCGTGACACCACCGAGGATCTGGCCGGCCAGCTTTATCCGGCGCCAGTCCTCGGCGGAGATCTCTCTGGTGCTCACAGGCTCCCTCGCTGTCGCTCGCCCGGGGGCATGATCCCGAAGATCGATCCAGTATCGGAGATCAAGTGCAGGTGGGAATTCGAGGCTATCGCGCGCGGACGAGAGGCAATCATGGCGCACCCACGTCATGCTGGAGTGACGGCGGTCTTTCCGCCGAGCGAAGGGAGAGCAGCATGGCGAAAACGCTGAAACGAACGGCGGCCTTCACCGCGCTGGCCCGGGCCCTGATGTCCGGCGCCCGTGGCGGCCCGTCCCTGTCGACCCGCATCGCCGCGATCCCGCGGATGATGAAGGCCACCACCCGCGGTCAGTACGACGGCGGCCTGCGCCTGGCGATGATGGCTGCGGCCACAGCCTATGTGCTGTCGCCGATCGACGTGATCCCCGAGGCCTTCCTGCTCGTCGTCGGCCTCGCGGACGACGCGGTGATGGTCGCCTGGCTGGCCGGTA
>DASRYP010000651.1:0-10758 GCA_035687165.1 Actinoplanes sp.
CCGGCTTCGGGCCGGGACAGGGGAACGGGCAGTTCATGAGAGCAGCACTCCACGTGATCGCCGGGCCAGGACCCGGGCAGCTCGCGACCATCGCGCACCCGCGCGCCGACGCCTGGCCGGTCGAGCAGTTCGGCGCGCTCGCCCGGGCCGGGGTGAACGTCGTCGTCTCGGCGCTGACCCTGACCGAGCAGCAACGGCTGGGCATCGGCGACACCGCGACGGTCGCCGCGGCCTACGGTCTGGACTTCGTCTCGTTCCCGGTTCCGGACGGCGGTGTTCCGCGCGACGAGGCCGTGCAGGTCGTCGCGTTGGCCGGCCGCCTGGCGGGGCAGGTGCGGGCGGGACGGTTCGTGGTGACCCAGTGCTTCGGCGGGATCGGACGGTCGACGCTGCTGGCCAGCACGACGCTGGTGCTGCTCGGGATCGCGCCCGGTGAGGCGCTGAGCCGGGTGACGGGCGGCAGTGACCTGCCGATCACCCGGGACTGGCTCTTCGACTTCGCGGCCTCGCACCCGGCACGCCGTCCCGAGCAGTTGGCCGACACGGCCTGAGGTCACGCGCGCCTCATGATCCACAAGGGCTACGGTGCCGGGGTGAGTTGGGACAGCTTCTCCGGTGATCAGGTCGCGGCGATGACCCAGGGCGAGAGCTTCTTCGCGGCCCCGGGGGAACGCGTGTGTCCGGCCTGCGAGGTCAAGAGCCTTCGCGCGTACGTCACCGCGCCTGAGAACGCGCGGCGGCCCACCCTGGTGAGCTACGTCTGGTGCTCGTCCTGCCGAAAGTTCGTCGGCACCCGGGCCAAGCACCCCGAGGGGCTGGTTTTCAGCGATCCACTGGCCGCCCTGCCCGCGGCCGAGCGGCGTTCGATCGAGCGCAGCCTGGTCGGCTTCCTGGAGCACCTGGATCACCTCTGGGACTCAGGCGCCCTCCCCCAGACCTTCGCCGCCTGAGAACAGCGGGCTTCAGGCCTCGTCGAGGGCGGCGGTGAGGTCGGCCAGCAGGTCCACGGTGTCCTCGATGCCGCAGGAAAGCCGGACGAAGCCGGGGGCGGTGTCGTCGCCCCACTGGGCCCGGCGGTCGGCTGTGGTGTGCACGCCGCCGAACGACGTTGCCGCGAAGACCAGTTCGGCGGCGGTGAGGAAGCGGGCCACGCGTGGGGCGTCGCCCAGGTCGAACGAGACCACGCCCGGGATGCGGCGCATCTGGCGGGAGGCCACGGCGTAGGACGGGTCCGAGTGCAGCCCGGGCCAGCGCACGCCGGTGACGTCGGCGCGGCCGGAGAGCAGGGCGGCGACGGCGGCGGCGTTCTGGCTCTGCCGGGCCAGGCGCAGGTCGAGGGTGGCGATCGAGCGGTGGGCCAGCCACGCGTCGAACGCGCCGGGGATCGCGCCGGTGTGCTTGCGCCAGGTCTCGACCTTTGTGTGAAGCTCGTCGTCGTTGGTCGAGACGTAGCCCAGCAACACGTCGGAGTGGCCGGTCAGGGCCTTGGTGCCCGAGGCGACCACCAGGTCGGCGCCGAGCGCGAGCGGGTTCTGCCCGAGCGGGGTGGCCGTGGTGTTGTCGACGGCCACCAGCGCACCGGCGGCGTGGGCCGCGGCGGCGACCTCGCTGATGTCGCACACGTCCAGACCGGGGTTTGCCGGAGTTTCGAGCAGCACCAGGCGGGCGCCGGTGAAGTCGGGATAGGGGCCCGCGGTCGGCGCCAGGACCGCGTTCAGGCCTAGCTCGCGAAGCGTGCTCTCGGCGAAGCCGCGGACCGTGTAATAGCCGTCGGCGGGCAGAACGACCGTGTCACCCGGGCGCAGCACCGACAGCAGCAGGGCCGTGATCGCCGCCTGGCCGCTCGCGAACGCCAGAGTGCGACCGCCCTCCAGCTCGCCGATCGCCGATTCGAGCAGCCGGCGGGTCGGGTTGTCGAGGCGGCCGTAGCCGTTGTCGCCGACCTGCCCCGCGGCCGGGTCCAGATGGTAGGGCGCGGCGAAGACCGGTCCGGGCAGGAACGGGTCGCCCGCCTCGGCCGCCGGCAGTCCCGCGTGCACGACCCGGGTCCCGTCGGAGTAACTCGCGCGGGTCCCGTCCGAAAAACTCGGGCTCATTCCGGCTTCATCTCCCGGCCCATCAGCAACTTCACCGCGACGCGCGGGTCCACACCCTCGTGGCACACCCGCTCCACCTGCTCGGTGATCGGCATCTCGACCCCGTGCGCGCGGGCCAGATCGCGGATCGCCAGGCAGCTCTTCACGCCCTCGGCCGTCTGCCGGGCGGCCGCCTGCGCCTGCTCCAACGTCTTGCCAAGGCCCAACTGCTCGCCGAACGTGCGGTTGCGTGACAGCGGCGACGAACACGTGGCGACCAGGTCACCCAGGCCGGCCAGGCCCGCGAAGGTGAGCGGGTCGGCGCCGAGCGCCACGCCCAGCCGGGCGGTCTCGGCCAGTCCGCGGGTGATCAGCGACGCCTTCGTGTTGTCGCCCAGGCCCATCGCCGCGGCCATCCCGTAGGACAGGGCGATCACGTTCTTCACCGCGCCGCCGAGCTCGCAGCCGATGATGTCCTCGCTCGTGTACGGACGCATGTAGGGCAGCGCGATCGCGTGCTGCACCGCCCGGCTCCGGTCGTGGTCGGTGCCCGCCACCACCGTCGCGGCCGGCTGCTCGGCGGCGATCTCGGGCGCCAGGTTGGGGCCCGAGACGACCACCACACGGGCGGCGTCGACGTGCGCGGTCTCGACGATGACCTGGCTCATCCGCTTGGTGGTGCCGAGCTCGATGCCCTTCATGAGCGAGACGATCGTCGAGTCGGGCTCGAACGCGCCGGCCCACTCGGCGAGGTTGCCGCGTAACGTCTGGGACGGGACCGCGATCGCCACGATCTCGGCGCCCGCCACCGCCTCGGCGACGTCGCTGGTGGCCGTGATCCGGTCGGGCAGCTTGAGCCCGGGCAACGCGCTCTCGTTGAGGTGGTGCTCGCGGATCGAGCTCGCCACGGCCTCGCGGCGGGCCCACATCGTGACGTCGGCGCCGGCCTCGGCCAGCATCTTGGCGAAGGCCGTGCCCCAGGCGCCGGCCCCGATCACCGCGGCGCGGCTCATCCGGTCTCCTCGGTGCTGGTGGCCGACCTGCGGGGGCGGTCGTAAAGGGTGGCCGGCGGCGTCTCGTCGCGCAGCTCGCCGACGAGGAGGCTGACATCCTGCATGATCGCCTCGGTCATCTGCTCGAGCACGGCGCGGGACGGAGCCTCGCCCGCCCAGCGACTCAGGTCGACCGGCTTGCCGGCGATGACGGTCACGGGCGTACGGCGGAAGCGCAGTTTGCTCGTTCTCGGGTCGAAGATCTGCTCGGCCCCCCAGTTCGCCACCGGCACCACGGGTGCACCGGTGACCAGGGCCAGCCGGGCCGCGCCGGTCTTGCCGCGCATCGGCCACAGCTCGGGCTGCCGGGTCGTCGTGCCCTCGGGGTAGATCACCACGACGCCGCCCTGCTGCACGGCTTCGATGAGCATGTCGAGGGACTTCACCGCCTCGACACTGCCTCGTTCCACCGGGATCTGCTGCACCTTGCGGAGAAAACCGCCGAGTAGCGGCACCTTCCACAGGCTGGCCTTGCCGAGGAAGCGCGGCCAGCGGCCGGTGCCGTAGATGAAGTGCGCCACGACGAGCGGATCGAAATGCGACACGTGGTTCGGGGCGATGATCACGCCACCGGACCTGGGGATGTTCTCCGAGCTCAGCCAGGTCCGACTGGTCCAGACCCTCAGCACGGGAATCACCAGTATCGCCGCGAAACGCCGCCAGAACCCGAGCCTGCGCTGCGCCACGGCTCCTCCTGCCCCTTGCTGGGCGGCGTGTCCCCGCCACCCGTGTCGTCTTACCTGCGTCGAAATCATGCCTGCTCGAAGCTAGCCGTACCAGGTAGGGGTCCTTACACCCGCGCGGCAACGCGCCCCGACGATCGACGGGTGCCGCCCGCGAGGGCCGGACGGACCGGCCTATTAGGCTCAGAAGAATGGAGCGGGACTGGGTGGTGGTGATGCCGGTCAAGCGGCTGGACGCCGCCAAGAGCCGGCTGCGCGGTGCGGTTCCGGCCGCCCGCCACGGCGAGCTCGCGCTGGCGATGGTGCGCGACACGGCCACCGCGGTGCTGGCCTCCTCGGCGGTGGCCGAGCTGCTGGTGGTGACCGACGATCCCGTCGTCGCCGGGGCCGTCGCCGCCTTGGGCGCCCGGGTCGTGCCCGACCGGCCGGCCGCGGGACTGAACGAGGCCATGCGATACGGCGCCGATGAGGTGGCCGGTCCTGCCCGGTTCCGCGCGGTGCTGGCCGGTGACCTGCCCGCGCTGCGGCCCGAGCAGCTCGACGCGGCGCTCGCCGCCGCCCGGCCGGGTCGCGGCTTCGTGGCCGACGCCGCCGGCACCGGCACGGTGCTGCTGGCCGTGGCCCCGGGCGAGCCGCTCGACCCGCGCTTCGGCATCGGCTCGGCGGCGGCGCACGCGGCCTCCGGGGCGCACCCGCTGGACGGCGACTGGCCGGGCCTGCGCCAGGACGTCGACACCCCGGCCGACTTGGGCACTGTGCTCGGTTTGCGGGCCGGTTCGCACACCTGCGAGCTGATACGTGATCTGGGACTCAAGGTGGCCTGCGTCTCGGCCGCCTGACCGGTAGCGTCGGGGCCATGCAGGGAACCATCGCGACCTTCGACTCCGGCTCCCGCAGCGGCACGCTGCTCCTCGACGACGGCACTGAGCTGGCCTTCGACGCTCCCGCCTTCGACGCCTCGGGGCTGCGGAAACTCCGTCTGGGGCAGCGGGTCGACATCGACGCGGGCCAGGACGGGCGGGTCCGCCAGGTGAGAATCCCCGGGGTCGACTGAATCCGGTTGAAGTTTGGTCGTTTCACCTTCCGTGGAAAGCGGCAATGATGGTGCGATGCACAACTCGCCTCGGACCCCGGAGAACCGCCGGCGTGGCCCGAACGGCCGCTTCCTGCCCCGCACGACAGCAGCCGCAGAGGCCCGAGTAGGCGAGACTGTGCAGGTCGCAGACGATCCGAGACCGACGGAGCAAGTGGTGACCGCGAGCATCGAGACACCTGACCAGGCCGCCGGGCCCGAGCTTCCCGAGGATCGCTTCCTCAACCGGGAGCTCTCCTGGCTCGACTTCAACGCGCGGGTGCTGGCGCTCGCCGAGGACCAGGAGACCCCACTTCTCGAACGGGCCAAGTTCCTGGCCATCTTCGCCAGCAACCTGGACGAGTTCTACATGGTGCGGGTGGCGGGGCTGAAGAGACGGCTGAACGCCGGCTTGCCGATGCGCGGCGGTGATCGGTCCTCGCTGCGCAACCAGCTCGAGATGATCTCGCAGCGCACCGCCGACCTGGTGACCCGCCACTCCGGCTGCTTCGCCGACGAGGTGCGCCCGAAGCTCTCGGCCGAGGGCATCGACCTGGTGTCCTGGGCCGAGATGGACGCTCCCGAGCGCGAGCGCCTGCGCACCTACTTCCGCGAGCAGGTCTTCCCCGTGCTGACCCCGCTCGCCGTCGACCCGGCGCACCCGTTCCCGTACATCTCGAGCCGTTCCTTGAACCTCGCGGTCGTGCTGCGTGATCCCGACGGCGGCGGGACCGAGCTCTTCGCCCGCATCAAGGTGCCGAACAACGTGCCGCGGTTCGTGACCGTGCAGAACGACAGCCGGGCGGCCCGTTTCCTGCCCGTCGAGGAGCTCATCGCGGCCCACCTCGACCAGCTTTTCCCGGGCATGCAGCTGCAGGAGTGGCACCTGTTCCGGGTCACCCGCAACGCCGAGCTCGAAGTCGACGAGGACCGCGACGAAGACCTGTTGCAAGCGCTGGAACGCGAGCTGGCCCAGCGCCGTTTCGGGCCGCCGGTTCGCCTCGAGGTGGCCGCGTCGATCAGCGACCACGTGCTCGACCTGCTCGTGCGCGAGCTCGGCGTGGTCGACTCCGATGTGCAGCGGGTGCCCGGCCTGCTTGACCTCTCGTCGTTGTGGCAGGTCTTCGGGGAGTGTGACCGCGACGACCTCAAGGACCGCCCTTTCGTCCCGTCGACCCATCCGCAACTGGCCGACGGTGAGGTGCCGCGCAGCGTCTTCAACCGACTGCGCGACGGCGACATCCTGGTCCACCACCCGTACCATTCGTTCTCGACGAGTGTGCAACGCTTCATCGAGCAGGCCGCCGCCGATCCGAACGTGCTGGCCATCAAGCAGACGCTCTACCGCACCTCGGGCGACTCCCCGATCGTCGACGCGCTGGTCGACGCGGCCGCCGCCGGCAAACAGGTGGTGGTGCTGGTCGAGGTGAAGGCGCGCTTCGACGAGGTGGCCAACATCGCCTGGGCGCGGACGCTGGAGCGGGCCGGCTGCCACGTCGTCTACGGCCTGGTGGGCCTCAAGACGCACTGCAAGACCTCGCTGGTGGTACGCCAGGAGGGCAATCAGATCCGTCGCTACTGCCACATCGGCACCGGCAACTACCACCCCAAGACCGCCCGGTTGTACGAGGATTTCGGCATGCTCACCGCCGATCCCGAGGTGGGCGCCGATGTCACCGACCTGTTCAACGTCCTCACCGGCTACAGCCGGCAACGGTCGTACCGGCGCCTGCTCGTGGCGCCGCACGGTGTGCGCTCGGGTCTGATCGAACGGATCGAGGAGCAGGCCCGCGTCGCCCGTGAGGGCGGCAAGGCGCTCGTCCAGTTCAAGGTGAACTCGCTCGTCGACGAGGAGACCATCGACGCGCTCTACCGCGCCTCGCAGGACGGGGTGAAGGTCGACCTCATCATCCGCGGGATGTGCGCCCTGCGGCCGGGAGTGCCGGGGCTGTCGGACAACATCCGGGTCCGCTCGATCGTCGGCCGCTTCCTCGAGCACTCGCGGGTGTTCCGGTTCGGCCTCGGCGACGACGCGGAGTATTGGATCGGTTCGGCCGACCTGATGCACCGCAACCTCGACCGCCGCGTCGAGGCGCTGGTCCGGGTCACCCTGCCGGCCGCTCGCGAGGAGCTGCGCTATGTGCTGGAACTCTCGATGAGCGACGGCACCGAGGGCTTCGACCTGGCCGGCGACGGCACCTGGCACCGCCATCCGGCCAAACCGACCGATCCGCATCTGCACCTGCAGGAGGCGCTGCTGCGCCGGGTCATCGGCAAGGCGACCAAATGACCGGCACGGTTCGCGCCGCCGGTGGCGTGCTCGTGCGCGACGGTCAGGTCTGCCTCGTACACCGCCCGCGTTACGACGACTGGTCGCTGCCCAAGGGCCACCTCGACAAGGACGAGCCCGCCATCGTCGCTGCCGCGCGCGAGGTGCTGGAGGAGACGGGGTGGCAGGGCCGCGTACGGCTGGCGCTGCCCCAAGTGGCCTACACGCTGCCCGACGGGCGCCCCAAGACGGTGGACTACTGGCTGATGGAGGCCGTCGGCGACGGCGGGCCGGTGCGGGACATCGAGGAGGTCGACCGCGTCGAGTGGCTGTCGTTCGAGGCCGCGGCCGCACGGCTCAGCTACGACGACGAGCGGGCCGTGCTCCAGCACGCCGCCGCGCTGCCTCCGATCACCGCCGTGGTGGTGCTGGTGCGACACGCGAACGCCGGTGAGCGCAAGAAATGGACGGGCAACGACGCGCTCCGCCCGATCGACGCCCTGGGCGAGGCCGAGGCCGAGCGGTTCGCCGCGATCTGCGGTCCGATCGGGCCGACCCGGCTCTACGCGGCGACGCCGTTGCGCTGCAAGCAGACCCTGGAGCCGCTCGCGGCGGCGCTCGGTGATCTGCCCATCGTGGTCGACGGCGCGTTCGCCGAGCCGCCCGAGGCCGACGACGCGCCGGCCAAGGCCAAGCTGTCCGCGGAACGGCTGCTCGACCTGCGCACCGACGGCCTGCCGGCGATCTGCAGCCAGGGCAAGATAATCCCGCACCTGCTGGCCGACCTGCTCGACAAGGCCGACGACGAGCCCTACAAGACCGCCAAGGGCGACAGCTGGCTGCTCACCTGGAGCGGCGACCAGCTGCTCGATCCGACCCGGCTCTGACCTTCCCGCGCCGGCCCGCCGCCCGTGGCGACTCCGCGGGCAGCGGGTCGGCACGCCAGTAACCGAGCAGGTCGCCGGTGAGCCATCGGGCCCGCCAAAGCTCGTCCTCGCGCGGCTCCCAGTCGCGCAGCGGCAGCAGCGAGACCCGCCAGCCGAGCACACAGACCAGATACCAGTTGTAGAGCGGGATGAGGCCGACCCAGGCGTCCCGCGGCCGGTACGAGGCCCAGGGCGCCAGCAGGCGCAAGGCGAGCGCGGCCCAGCCGCAAGTGACCAGCCAGTCGAGCAGCGGCGAGCCCGTGCGGCGCTCGGCCAGCTCGCCGAGCGTCCAGCCCGGCACCACGCCGGCCGCGAACACCAGCGTCGCGATCAGCGACCGGCCGACCAGTCCTCGCGGCAACGCTCTGCGTTCCATGTCCGCAGACGGTAGGCCCGTGCCCGGACCCGCGCCCGGACACACGAAAGGCGTCCACCGTTAGGGTGGACGCCTTATCGGCCGGACCAGGTGGTCCGAGGACTCAGCGGGACTTGCGCGCGGTGCTCGTGGCGCGGGCCCGTGCCGGAGTCGCGGCCGTCGCGGCCGTGGTGGTCTTGCGAGCGGTCGTCTTCTTGGCCGCCGCCGTCTTGGTAGCGGTGGCCTTCGTGGCGGTGGACTTGGCCGGAGCCGCCTTCGTCGCAGCCGGCTTCTTGACCGCCGTCGCCTTCGTGGCAGTGGTCTTGGCCGGAGCGGCTTTGCTCGCGGTCGTCTTCTTGGCCGCCGTCGCCTTGGTAGCGGTGGCCTTGGTAGCGGTGGTCTTGGCCGGAGCCGCCTTCGTCGCAGCCGTCTTCTTCGCCGCCGTCGCCTTCGTGGCGGTAGCAGCCTTCGTGGCCGTGGCCTTCGTCGCGGTCGTGGCCTTCGTGGCGGTAGCGGCCTTGGCCGGAGCAGCCGCCTTCTTGGTCGCGGTCGCCTTGGTCGCGGTCGCCTTAGTAGCGGTCGCCTTCGTGGCGGTGGCCTTCGTGGCGGTGGCCTTCGTGGCGGTGGTCTTGGCCGGAGCCGCCTTCGTCGCAGCCGTCTTCTTCGCCGCCGTCGCCTTCGTGGCGGTAACGGCCTTGGCCGCGGTTGTCTTGGTGGCCGTAGCCGCCTTCTTCGCCGGGGCGGCGGCCTTGGCGGCCTTTCCGCTCGCGACCATCTCGCGGAAGGCCGTACCGGGCTTGAACGCCGGCACGGACGTTTTCTTCACTTTCACCGGCTCGCCGGTGCGCGGATTGCGGGCGGTCCGCGCATTGCGTGCCCGCTTCTCGAAGACGCCGAAGCCGGTGATGGCAACCCGGTCGCCCTTGGTGACTGCGTTCTCCACCTCGCTGATGACCGCGTCCAGAGCGGCAGTAGCCGTCTTGCGGTCTCCCAGTCGGGCTGCGAGCGCCTCGATGAGCTCGGCCTTGTTCACGGTTTTCCTCCCGAACGTGAGAACGATGCTTGTGCACGACTTACCCTGAGCGCGATCTCCACCCTCGCGAACAAGCACCACTGGCCCAATGCGAGCCATTCTGCGCGCACCGTATGCCCTCTGACCAGCGGACACAAACATTAGTGCAAAAAAAACCCTTGTGGCGCAACGAATTCGCCCCCACCGGGGATCCGATGGGGGCGAAAAGGCTGTTCCAGCTTAGGTTTTTGGACTCAGGCAACGACCGGCTTGAAGGTCGGGCGACCCTTCTCGTACGCCGTGATGGCGTCCGCATGGCGCAGGGTCAGTCCGATGTCATCGAGGCCCTCCATGAGCCGCCAACGACTGAAATCGTCGATCGGGAAGGACCACGGAGCGTCGTCCGCGACCACTCGGCGACCCTCGAGATCAACCGTGATCCGCTTATCCGGCTCGCTTTCGGCAAGGTCCCAGAGGGCCTCCACCGCCTTCTGGTCGAGCTGCACCGGCAACAGCCCTTCCTTGAGGGCGTTGCCCCGGAAAATGTCGCCGAAGCGGGCCGCGATCACTACCTTGAAGCCCCAGTCGCGCAGTGCCCAGACGGCGTGCTGACGGGACGATCCGGTGCCGAAATTGGGTCCGGCGACCAGGATCGTGGACCCCGTGTAGGCCGGATTGTTCAGCACGAATCCGGGGTCGTCGCGCCAAGCGCTGAACAGACCGTCCTCGAATCCGGTGCGCGTGACCCGCTTCAGATAGACCGCGGGAATGATCTGATCCGTGTCTACATCAGATCGGCGCAGCGGCATGACCTTGCCGCTGTGGGTGACGAATTTGTCCATCAGTAGTCTCTCCCGGCTCTACAGGTCGGCGGGGGCGGCCAGCCGGCCGACCACCGCGGTAGCGGCGGCGACCTGGGGCGAGACGAGGTGCGTACGCCCGCCCTTGCCCTGCCGGCCCTCGAAGTTGCGGTTGGAGGTTGAGGCGGCGCGTTGACCGGGGCTGAGTGTGTCGGGGTTCATGCCCAGACACATGGAACAGCCCGCGAACCGCCACTCGGCGCCCGCCTCGGTGAAGACCTTGTCGAGCCCCTCGGACTCGGCGGCCTCGCGCACCTGGTAGGACCCGGGGACAATCATCATGCGGACGTCGTCGTGCACCCGGTGGCCGCGGATCACGTCGGCTGCGGCGCGCAGGTCCTCCAGCCGGCCGTTGGTGCAGGAGCCGACGAAGACCACGTCGACGGGGACGTCCTTGAACGGGGTGCCGGGCTCGAGGGCCATGTATTCCAACGCCCGGCGGGCGGCGTTGCGG
>DASRYP010000652.1:0-4179 GCA_035687165.1 Actinoplanes sp.
CCGGCGACCGGGGCCACCTGGTCCTTGTCGCCCCCGCCGGCCAGCGCGAAGACCACGACCAGCAGAACTACCACGGCGAGCGCGCCACCGGCGGCGATGAGCTGCTGGTTGCGCGGCCAGCCCTGGACCGTCTGGACCGCCCGCCCGGCGGTCTCCTTGGTGGTGGCGACCACGTTGGCGATCATCGCCGCGCGTTTGGCGGACGGGCTCGTCACGACGGTGCCGGGCATCGGGTCACGGGCGGCCCGGGCACCGTTCCACGCATCGCGGGGCGGGAGGACGCTCGTCGCGTCGGCACCGCGGGTCGGCATCTGGCTGGTCGCGAAGTTGCCGTCCGAGGGCTCGGCGGCACGCCGTCGGCCACTGCGCGGTGCCGACGCCTCGTTCAGCTTCGCGAGGTGGTCGGTGAGCGACTCACCGGGCGCGAGCATGGCCCGGCCGCCGATCTGACCGCTTGGCGGCGGCGGGATCGGCTGGGTCTCGGCGGGAGCCGCGGGCGGCCGCTGTGCGGGAACGACCGAGTACGGGTCGGTCATCATGTGCGGCGGGCTCTTGCTGGCCAGCGGGCCGGCCAACTGCTGCCGCAACAGGGTGCGCGCGGTCAGCACGTCCATCCGGCGGGACGGGTCCTTCTCGAGCAGGCCCATCAAGACGGGGGTCAGCGATCCGGCCCGTACGGCCGGGGTGGGGGGGTCTTCCACCACAGCGTGCATGGTCTCGATCGGGTCGCCCTTGTCGAACGGGGGACGGCCCTCGATCGCGGTATACAGCGTGACGCCCAGCGAGAACAGGTCGCTCGGCGGGCCGAACTCGCTGCCCATCGCACGCTCGGGCGAGATGAAGTGGGGCGAGCCCAGCACCATGCCGGGGGTGGTGAGCTGCACGTCGGTGGGCATCCGGGCGACACCGAAGTCGGTCAGCACGCAGCGGCCGTCACCGCAGATCAGCACGTTGGCCGGCTTGACGTCGCGGTGCAGTACGCCATGCGCGTGGGCCACCTCGAGCGCGCCGAGCAGCGCGATGCCGATCTTGGCGACCACGCGGGACGGGACCGGCCCGTCCTCGATCACCATGTCGGCGAGGCTGCGCGCGTCGAGCAGTTCCATCACGATCCACGGCCGGCCGTTCTCGTGGACCACGTCGTAGACCTGCACGACGGCCGGGTGCTGGAGGGCGGCCGCGGCGCGGGCCTCCCGCATGGTCCGCTCATACATCGCGTCGCGGTCGCTGGGCGCCAGGCCGGGCGGGAGGATGACTTCTTTGATGGCCACGTCGCGGCGCAGCAGCGTGTCGGCCGCGCGCCAGACCGTGCCCATGCCACCGTGGCCGACCGCGGCACGCAAGGTGTACCGCCCGCCGATGAGCGTGCCAGGGGCTGCGCGTCCGCTGGTCGGAGCGTTGTTGCCACCGCTCCACGTCGGAATCTGAGTCACTGAGGATGCCACCGAGGGGGTGTAGGGGCCGTCGACCGAACTCCGCTATCTTGCCGCTTCCCCACCCCGATTTGAAAGTCACAAGTGCCGTGTTCCGGTGAACTCGACAGTAGGTGACGGTGAAATCGCTATGTGTGGAAGGTTTCGGACGCAGAGTGCGAAAGTCCTCACCCAGCCGGATTGAACGAAGGCTTAGGATCGCGGATGTGGACGCGGAGTCGGGATTCGAGATCAAGCCGGTGTATCGACAGGGCGACGTCCCGGCGGACGTTCCGATCGGTGAGCCGGGCGAGTTCCCGTACACCCGGGGTGTCTATCCGACGATGTACACCAAACGGCCCTGGACGATGCGGCAGTACGCGGGCTTCGGCACCGCGGCCGAGTCCAACGCGCGCTATCACCAGCTGCTCGCGGCCGGCACGATGGGCCTGTCCGTGGCCTTCGACCTGCCCACCCAGATGGGCTATGACTCGGACGAGACGATCGCGCACGGCGAGGTCGGCAAGGTGGGCGTCGCGATCGACTCCCTCGACGACATGCGGCAGCTCTTCCAGGGCATCCCGCTCGACCGCGTCTCCACCTCGATGACGATCAACGCGCCGGGCTCGGTGCTCCTGCTGCTCTATCAGCTCGTCGCCGAGGAGCAGGGCCTGCCCGGCTCGGCGCTGCGGGGCACGATCCAGAACGACATCCTCAAGGAATACATCGCCCGGGGGACATACATTTTCCCGCCGAAACCGTCGCTGCGTCTGGTCGCCGACACCTTCGCCTATTGCCGAGCCGAGATCCCCCACTGGAACACCATTTCCATCTCGGGCTACCACATGGCCGAGGCCGGCGCGTCCCCTGTTCAGGAGATCGCGTTCACCCTGGCCAACGGCATCGAGTACGTGCGGGCCGCGCTCGCCGCCGGCCTGACCGTCGACGATTTCGCGCCCCGGCTGTCGTTCTTCTTCGTGGCCCGCACCACCCTGCTGGAAGAGATCGCCAAGTTCCGCGCGGCCCGGCGCATGTGGGCGCGGATCATGCGGGACGAGTTCGGTGCCCGGGATCCGAAATCGCTGATGCTGCGCTTCCACACCCAGACGGCCGGGGTGCAGCTCACGGCCCAGCAGCCCGAGGTCAACCTGGTGCGGGTCGCCATTCAGGCGCTCGGCGCGGTGGCCGGTGGCACCCAGTCGCTGCACACCAACGCGTACGACGAGGCGATCGCCCTGCCGACCGAGAAGTCGGCCCGACTGGCACTGCGTACTCAGCAGGTCCTGGCGTACGAATCGGGCTTGACCGGCACGGTCGATCCCTTCGCGGGGTCGTACGCGATCGAGGCCCTCACCGACGAGGTGGAGCGGCAGGCCCTCGAGCTGATCGAGCGCGTCTTCGCCTACGGGTCGTCGGTCGAGGCCATCGAGCAGGGCTTCCAGAAGCAGGAGATCGAGGCCTCGGCCTACCGGATCGCCAACGAGATCGACAGCGGCGAGCGGGTCGTGATCGGGGTCAATCGGTTCGTCGCCGACGAGGAGGAGCGCTACGAGCCGCTCCGGGTGGACCCGACGATCGAGGCCGGCCAGGTCGCTCGCCTCGCCGCCCTGCGGGCCGGGCGCGACAACGCGGCCGTCGATTCGGCCCTGGCGGATCTGGCGAAGGCCGCCGGTGGGACCGAAAACGTCCTACCTTTGATGAAAGAGGCGTTGCGACTGCGTGCCACAGTGGGCGAGGTGTGCCACACCTTGCGTGGTGTTTGGGGCGTCTACCACCCGGTCGAGCGCTTCTGAGCGTGCCCGACCCGGGCGCGCGTGGCACCGTTGTAGTTGCGTCACCTCCCTACTCATAACAGGTTGTAGGGGGTGAGGGGGGCCAACAGCTCCCCGTCCTTCGCGGACAGCTCCAATCGGGGCTTTCGTTACCGTATGCAATGCATTGCGTACGGGATTGGCGTTGCACAGCGTTACCTAAAAGGGTCTAGGCTGTCGCGCGTCGTCGAAACCCGACATAACTCGAGTGCGCTGTACCGGCACGAACAGAACTGGAAGCCGACGTGACTACTACTCTGACGGAGCCCGAAGGGGCCCATGCGGAGTGGCCCGGGCCATTGCCCGGTGCCGAGCCCCTGCCCGGCCGGCTCGACCGCTGGCTCGCCGCGCACGGCGCGGAGCTCGTAGCGATTCGGCGCCACCTGCACGCGCACCCCGAACCCTCGTACCACGAGATCGAGACGGCGGCGCTGGTCGCCCGCGAGCTCGCCGTGGCCGGACTGTCGCCGCGCCTGCTGCCCGAAGGCAACGGTGTGATCTGCGACATCGGCGAGGGCGACCGGGTCATCGCCTTCCGCGCCGACCTGGACGCGCTGCCCCTGCAGGACCTCAAGGACGTGCCGTACCGGTCCACCGTTCCCAACCTCGCGCACGCCTGCGGCCACGACGTGCACACCACCGTCATGCTCGGCCTCGGCCTGGCTCTGCAGCAGCTCGCCGAGCGCGGTGAGCTCCCCGGCCGGGTCCGGTTGATCTTCCAGTGCGCCGAGGAGACGGTCCCGTCCGGCGCCCCCAAGCTGATCGCCGCGGGCGCGCTCAAGGACGTTGCCGCGATCTTCGCGCTGCACTGCTACCCGCAGCTCCCGGCGGGGCTGATCGGGGTGCGCTCCGGCCCGTTCACCGCGGCCGCCGACACGGTCGACATCAAGCTGACCGGCCCCGGCGGGCACACCGCCCGGCCGCACTTGACCGCCGACCTGGTGTACGCGCTCGGC
>DASRYP010000653.1:0-4200 GCA_035687165.1 Actinoplanes sp.
CGGTCACCGCGTCGGTCCAGCCGTGGAAGACCACTCGGCCGCCACCTTCGCGGGCACGGGCGCGGAGGCGGTCGATCTGATCGCCGTCGCCGTACACGTCCGCCGTCCAGGAGCCGCGTGACAGCCGCGCCGCGTCGACGAGGACGTCATGGCCCTTCTTGTGGAGGACAGCGCCGACGACAGCGACGCGCAGACCGTCCGTCAGCGGCGGAAGCGGAGTCGGGACGGCCGGGGCGATCCCGTTGAGGACGACGGCGCATTTGTCGTCGCGCAGCCCGAAACGACGCACGATGAACCGTTTGGAGTTCTCGCTGACCGCGATCACCCGGTGGGCGAGCAGCGCCTCGGTCCGCTTGAGCAGGGTCTTGGCGTATCGGGCGCCGGGTTTGCGGCGGCCCGGCCGGTGCCCCGGTCCCCACGGCACGCCGCGGTCCGAGGAAGGGTGGCGGGCGAGGTGCTCGGTGACGAAGACCCGATGCCCGCGCAGCCGTGCCGAGGCCATCAGGGGCAGGGTTCGGCGGTCGAACGGTTTCGGCAGGTGCAGATGCCACACGGCGCCGCCGGACCGGGCCGACTGGTCGAGGTCGGCGAACGGGAGCCCGCGCCGCCGCGCGTCGCGCTCCAGGTCCGGCGCGGACGGGGGAAAGGCGACGAGGACGTCGTGGCCGTCGTGCTGGAAAGCGGTGGCCAGGTCGGTGACGTTCTTCCACAGCCCGCCGCGTTCGGTCGCGGTGGTCGCCAGGACGATGCGGCCCAGAGGCATGGTCACGTACTCCTGATCCGGGGGCGCAAGACGCGCCGCAGGGGGAACTCCTCGGGCCAGCAGCCGAGCAGACGGAAGCCCGCGACCAGGACCGCCACCGCGAGCGGGATCCCCGCCGCGGGGCGGTCGGCCAACTGCAATCCGGTCGCGGCCGCGGCGGCGGTCGCCAACGCCGGCCGGACGACGGCGCGCAACGGGCCGCCGATGTCGAGGCGCCGGGACAGTGTCCAGAGCGAGCCGGCGCAGACCAGCACCTCGGTGAGCAGCGTGATCAGGGCGCAGGCGCGGGCACCGAACTGGGGGATGAGGACGACGTTGGCGGCGACGTTGACGACCGCGCCGGCGAGGTTCTGGTAGAGCATCGGCTTGACCACGCCGAGGGCGGTGAGCAGGACGCCGAGGATCTGGCTCAGCATCGCGACGATCCCGGCGGCGGCCAGGATCACCAGCAGCGGCGCCGCCGGCCGGAAGCGGGCTCCGAGCACGAGTTCGCAGGCGGTCGGCGCGAAGACGGCGCAGAGGACGAAGGCCGGCAGGACCGTCGCCGCGACCCAGGAGAGGATGCGGCGGGTCAGCCGCAGGACGGCGTCCCGGTCGTCGGCCAGCGTGGCCAGGCCGGGCAGCGCGGCCGCCACCACCAGCGCCGTCATCGTGTTCAGGAAGGCGTAGATCTTCGCCGCGCCGGCGTATCGGGCCACTTCGACGTCGGACGCGAGGGCGGCCAGGACGACCAGGTCGGCACTGACGTAGACGCGGGAGACCACGCTGCCGAAGCCCAGCGGGACGACCTGCCGGAGGAACGCCGGCCAACCGGCCCGGTGCCGCGGCGAGCGCCCGGTCTCGCGCCGCGCGGCGAGGCCGACCCAGACAGTGTTCACCACCACGGCGGCGCTGCTCACCGCCGCGATCGCCACCACACTGCGGGTGCCGACGGCCGCGGCGGCCACGGCGGCGAGCTGGACGACGGCGACGAGCACGTCGATCCGGACGAGCGTGCGCGTCCGGAAGGTGGCGAGGAAGTACGAACGGCCGCCGGCGAAGCCCGCGACGGCCAGACTGGGAGCGAGCACGAGCAGCATCCGGCCCTGAGCGGTGCCGGCGCCGACGGCGACCCCGCCGATCGCGAAGGCCCCCGCGACCAGCACCCCCAGCGCCCCCTGCAGATCTGCTCCGGTACGCAGCAGGCGATCGCTCTCGGCCGGGTTGCGGGCGATCTCGCGGCTGAGCACGGCGCCGAACCCGAACTCGCAGACCGAGAGCGCGATGGTCCAGGCGGCCAAGCTCGACTGCAACACCCCGTAATCGGCGGTCGTCACGGCCCGGGCGATGACGGCGGTCGACGCGGCCGTTGCCGCGAGCACGGACATTCGGCGCACCAGCAGCGCCAGGCCGGACGCGGCGACGTCGCGGGTGAGCTGCGTGCTCACCGACGGGTCACCAGCCGGCTTCCCGCGGCGGCCAGGCCGATCAGCGCGCCGAAGACCATCGCCATCGCCGACCCCCGCACCGTGTAGTCGGTCGACCAGACGATCAGCATCGCGACCAGGGCGCCGAGGACACCGGCGTACAGGCAGCGGTCCGTTCGCAGGCCGCGGCCCGCGTCGCGAAGCGCCGAGAACAACAGATACAGCAGCGCGAGGAACCCGATAGCGCCCGCCTCGGCCAGCACGTTGAGGTAGGTGGAGTGCGCGTGACTGGTCACCGAGGACGGCGCGACCCGGGCCATCAGGTACGAGGGCAGGTTACCGACACCCACCCCGCCCACCGGGTGCTGAGCCGCCAGCCGCACGCTCGCGTGCCAGATGGCGACCCGCGTCAGATCCTCCGCACGGCTGTCGCTGCTCGTCCCGGTCGGGTCGAACGCGGAGACGACCCGGCTGTGGAGAGCGTCGCCGGCCAGCCCGGAGAACGCGAAGACGACGACCGGCAGAGCGGTCAGGGCCAGCGTGGCGACCGCCGCCACCAGCCTCCTCGCCGGCATCAGCGCCACCGCGACGAGCAGCCCGCCGACCGCCCCGAACCAGCTCATCCGCGACAGCGTCAGGACGAGCCCGACCGCGGTGACGAGGGTCGCCACCGTGGCGGCCGACCGAAGCCGGCGGGAGGCGGCCGAGACCGTCAGAGCCAGCATCAACGGCAGCGCGACGGCGAGCAGGTTGCCCAGCGAGATCGGGTCGGGCAGGGCCGCCGACGGCCGGAAGATGACGGACGACTGGCCGGACGTGTAGCTGAAGATGTAGGACGCGGCGTATCCGGCCGAGTTTCCGTAGAGGTTCAACGGCCGGCCTGTCAGGAACTCGTACCCGCCGAGCCCGGCCTGCAGGGCCGCGCCGGCGCAGAGGCCCGTGACCACCCAGCGCCGGCCCAGGTCGTCCCGCGCCACCCGGGCGACCAGCCAGCCCATGCCGAACATGGCCAGGACGACGACGGCGACCTCGACCGTCCGGTGACCGCGCAGCAGTGGCACCGCGAGGCTCGCGACGGCGGCCGGGCCCGCGACGGCCAGCAGGCTGCGCCGGGTCCACACGTCGGGCCCGGCGCCGGGGCGGGTCGTCACGAGCACGGCGACACTGACGAAGAGGGCGAGCAGACCGGGGGTGACGGAGACCCCGGCGAAGGAGGCGGTCGCGGCGAACGGCGCGACGAACGTCGTCGTGACGGCCAGGACCAGCATCGGTTTCGGGGTGGCCAGGACGATCAGCGAGTAGGCCGACACCGCCACCGTCACCGCGTACTTCAGCGGGCTCGGGGCGGCGAAGAGCAGCGACTGGACCAGCCCGCCGGCGCTGATCACCGCGGCCACGAGGGCACCGCAGAAGACCACGAGCCGGACGACCTCGGTGCGGTACCGGGCGTCGAGGGTGGCGGGCGACGAGGTCACGGGCGCAGGTGCCCTCGGGTCTTGCTGAAGGTCAGTTTCGGGGCGGCGGAGTCCTTGCGGGAGACCGGCACGCTGGGCCGGGTGCCGCCGCCCTTGCCCGAGGTTCGTCCGCGGAGGGCGCGGATGCGGCGGGAGAGGACGACGATCTCGGCCGTGCCCAGGCCCGCGATCAGCGCCGCGACCAGCCCGTAGACCAGGGTGTACCGCGGGTCGGCGCGGCCCCGCGGCGGGAGATCGAGCAGGGTGAGCTGCGGGGCGGCCGCGGCCGCGTCCCGGGTCGCCGCGGTGAAGTAGCTGGTCCGGTTCGACAGCAGGCTGCCGAGCAGCGCCATCTGGCTGCTGAGCTGTGTCTGCAGACCGCCGCTCTGCTCCGGGTCGGTCTGGCCCATCCGCTTCTGCAGGATGCCGACGGCCCGCTGCGCGGCGGTGATCTGCGCGTCGAGCTGTTTCAGCTGTGGCTCGATCGTCTTGTTGGCCGTCGCCGCGGCCGACGTCTCGGAGCTGCGAACATAGAAGATGAGCGCGCGGGCCACGGCCTCGGCGCGCTGGCCGGCGA
>DASRYP010000654.1:0-8669 GCA_035687165.1 Actinoplanes sp.
CGTGGCCGGTCTGCGTCTCGCCCGCACGATCGGCCGGCAGGACGCGTTCGCCCCCTGGCGGGACACCGAGGTCATCCCCGGTCCGGCCAGCGACGACGAGCTCGAGCTGCGCGATTACGCCCGCCGGACGGTCGCCTCCTACTGCCATCCGGTCGGCACCCTGGCGATGGGCCACGGCGAGGCGGCGGTGGTGGACACCCTGCTCTATGTGCGGGGCCTCGACGGCCTCCGGGTCGCCGACGCCTCGGTCATGCCGGCCATCCCGTCCGGCAACACCGACGCCACCGTGTACGCCGTCGCCGAGCGCGCGGCCGAGCTGGTGCTGGGCGAGCGCTAGCAGAAACCGGCCCGGGTACGCAGCATGCGGCGCAGCTCGTCCGCGTTCTCGAGCACGGTCTGGCGCACCACCGGCGCGGCGTCGGCGACGGCCTTCTCGGTGCGGTCGAGGAAGTCGGCGGTGATGCCGAAGCGGGGCAGCAGCCCGCCGGAGTAGACCATCGACGGGATCATGCCGCCCCGGTCGAAGTTCGGCAGCAGCGCCAGGTACTTCTCGCCGTACCCGGCCAGGATCGTCTCCTGCCCGGGACGCCAGAAGGCGGTCATGACCTCGCGCAGGGCGGTGATCGGGACGGACCGGTCGACCGCGACCGCCTGCCAGATCGCGGCCTTCTCGCGGGCGTCGGGCCGGGCCGCCCGCACCGCCGACGCCCGCCGGGTGGCGTCCGGGTCGGGGTCGTGTTCGAGCAGGTCGCGGACCTCGGCGTCGGTCTCGCCGCCCAGTTCGGCCGTGCGGATCAGGCAGCGCCACAGCAGATCGGCGTCGCCTTCGGCGTTCTCCCGCAGCGCGGCCACCGCGTCGAGGTCGGCCGCCGTGCGGATCATGCCGCGCAGCGCCGACTGCCGGCGGGCCGGCTGCACGGCAAGCCGGGCGCACGTGGCGAAGACCTCGGCCATCAGAGCCGGCCGGTCGGCGTCGCCCGCCCAGTACTCAGCGGCGTTCCCGGCCAGGCGCAGGTAGGGCTCGATCACCGTGTCGGCCGTCTCGGCGCCCAGCACGGAGACCAGGCACCGTACGGTCTCGGCCGGGGTCGCCTCCCCATTGGTGAGCATGTCCCGCACGGTGGCGACGGCGACGCCCCGCGACACCGGCGACGGCAGGGCACCGGCCTCGCTGATCAGCGTCTCCCGGTCGGACGCCGACGGCCGGGCGGTCGCGAACGTCAGATCCTCGTCGTTGACCAGGTAGAAGTCGGCGTCCGCAGGCAACGGGACCGGGGTCCGGGGCTCCTGCACGTCGACCCGCGCGAGTGCGGTGCGGGACAGGCCGGCGGCCGTACGCGAGTACGCCCCGACGGCCAGCACCTGCGGACGGGGTGGTCCCGCGGGCCCGTGCCCGGTCAGGGTCAGCTCCGCGAAGGTGAACCGGTCGACGCCGGCGGTCTCGAGCCAGCCCGCGCGCCAGGCGTTCAGGTCGCGGCCCGACGTGGTGGCCAGGGCGTCGATCAGGTCCTGCAGGGTGGTGCTGCCCCAGGCGTGCCGGGCGAAGTAGTCCTTCATCCCGGCGACGAAGGTCTCCTCCCCGACGTACGTCATGAGCTGGTGCAGCACCGCCGCGCCCTTGGGATAGGTGATCGAGTCGAAGGTGGACGTGGCCTCGGCGACGTCGGGGATGGGCTGGCGGATCGGGTGCGAGATCGGGCCCTGGTCGGCGAGGTAGGCGATCAGCTTGTCGCCGGCGAGCAGCCCCACCCGCGCGTCGGTGAAGCGGGTGGCGTGCTCGGCCGCCCAGTAACAGGCGAACTCGGCGAACGCCTCGTTCAGCCACAGGTCGTCCCACCAGCGCATCGTCACGAGGTTGCCGAACCACATGTGCGCCATCTCGTGCAGCAGCACCACGGCCAGGAACTCCTGCTCGGCCGGGGTCGGCGGGGAGCGCCGCAGGAACGTGTCCTCCCAGGTGACGCAGCCCCAGTTCTCCATCGCGCCGCCGAAGTCGGGCATGAACAGCTGGTCGTACTTGCGCTGCGGGAAGGGCAGTCCGAACGCCTCGCCGAAGAACCGCAGCCCCTGCGACGTGACGGTGAAGAGCTCGTCGGCGTCGCGGTCGAGGATCGGGGCCAGCGAACGGCGGCAGAACAGGCCGAGGTCGTACCCGTCGGTCTCGCGCCGCACCTCGTGCAACGGCCCGGCGTTCACGACCGTGTTGTAGGTCGCGAGCACCGGCGTGGCGGGGAAGACCCAACGGCGTACGCCGTTCAGGTCCTCGATCCGCGGGTCTCCGCTGTTCGACGCCACCGTCCAAGGAGCCGGCGTGGTCACGGTGAACGCGTGCGGCGCCTTGAGGTCGGGCTGGTCGAAGCAGGCGAACAGGTAGCGCGCCTCGTCGGGCGCGAAGGTCGTCCAGACGTACACCTCGCCGTCGGCCGGGTCGACCGCCTTGTGCACGCCCGGTCCGTCGGTGGTGTCGGCCTGCACGCTCTCGACCCGCAGCGTGTTGAGCTCGGCGAGCCCCTCCAGAGCGATCCGGCCGTCGACGGCGTCCGGCAGCGGTTTCCCGTTGAGGGTCGCGGAGATGACCGGAGCCACACAGTCCGCGAAGGAGGAGGCCCCCGGCGTCCGGCAGGTGAAGGTCACCGTCGACACGCAGACCACGGCGGAGCCGGTCGGCAGGTCGGTGAGGTCGATCGAGACGTCGTAGCGATCCACCGCGAGCAGTGCCGCCCGCTGCTCGGCCTCGGCCTGGGTAAGACTCCGTGGGCTCATGCGGTCGATCGTAGGGCCCCCGGGAAGCCCGGGAGGCCCCTGTGGGGTCAGCGGGGCGTCTTGGGCACCTCGACGCGGTCGATGTCGGGGGAGTAGACGGTCGTGCTGCTGTCCACCTCGATCGTGTTCTTCCCGGCCTTGAGCTGCAGCGGCACCGTCGCGGTGGCGGGCCGGTCCCAGCCGCCGCTCGACACGAACGCCACGGTCTGCGGCGCCTGCCCGTTGGCCGACACGGTGGCCGAGCGCGGGTCGCCGCTGATGTAGCGGACGTTCACCTGGTAGGTCCCCGCGCGGGGCACGGTGACGTCGCGGAACTGCACCGAGCCGCCGTTGTAGAGGTTGCCGACCTTCTTGCCGCCGCCGCAGACCTCGCACGAGGTTACCGCGGCACCGCCGGCCACCGTGTTGACCGAGCTCTCGGCCTCGTACGCCGTGACCCCGGCACCCGACGAGCGCGGCGTCACCTTGAACAGCTCGGCTCCGTGCGACGGAATGGTCGCCGAGATGCCGCCGTCGCGTGTACCCAGGTCGCGCCCGGCCCACAGGTCCCGCACGTCGGCCTTGCCGGTGAATCCGAAGCTGGTCCAGTTCGCGTTCACGGTCGCCGGGAACGCGCCCAGGTTGAAGAGCGCCACCGTGTACGAGCCGTCCTTGTTGCGCAGCCCCCACACCTGGCCGGTGCCCTGTGGCGTGACCGGCCGGCCCGCGATGCCCTGCTGGTCCAGCGCGATGACCTCGCGGTTGGTGAGGAGCTTGAGCCCGTACGCGTCGAGCTTGGTCAGGTCGTCGCCGGTGTAGAGCGGCGCCGCCGCGACCGCCCAAAGCGTCAGGTACGCCCGCCGCTCGGCCTCGGTCAGCCCGCTCAGCTCGGCGCTGCCGACGTCGACGGAGTCCAGGTCGTTCCAGCCGCCGGGCCCGGCCCACGGCTGCCACGCGGCCGCGTCGTCCCAGCGCACCTTCACCGAGTTGTTCCAGGTCACCAGGGTGTTGCAATAGCACTCGACGTCGGTGTCGATCCGCCAGCCGTTGCTGTGGGCCTTCCAGTCGGCGGCGTAGTCGCGGTCGAGCGACCACGAGACGACGAACCGGATCGGGCGTCCGGTCTTGTCGAGCGCTGCCCGCCACGCTTTGACGTCCTCGCGGTTGTCGTAGTTCTCGCCGCTCTTCACCGAGCCGGGCCCGACGCCGTCGAGCTTGAGGAAGTCGTAGCCCCAGCCGGCGATCAGCCGAGCCTGCGAGTCGATGTACTTCGTGGTGCACGGCCGGCTGAAGTCCAGCTTGTACGAGCTGTCCCAGCCATTGGTGGTGCGCTTGTCGGCGTAGACGATGTCCCCGGTCGTGCAGCCCGGCGCGTCCGCGATCGGCACTCGGCCCCCGCCGTACGCGCTGAGGTTGATCCCGACCGCGAGGTAGATGCCGGCCTTGAGCCCCTTGGCGTGGATGTAGTCGGCGACCCACTTCATGCCGTGCGGGAAGCGGTCGGGCGCGGCGATCTCGCGGGCGTTGCCGTCGTAGCTGACGGTGTCCCACGCGGTGATTTTGCGCGACCAGCCGGCGTCGATGTTGAGGTATTCGTAGCCGGCCGGCTTGAGCTTGCCCGCCAGCAGGTCGACCTGCTTGAGCAGGTTGGCCTCGGTGAGCCAGCTGCCACCGCCGTGCGGGTTGTAGCCGGGCCGGGTGAGCGTCTGCAGGCCCCAGCTCGACCAGCCCATCAGGGGCTTGTCGGCGAGCCCCGGCGTGGCGGTCGTCCTGGCCTTCGCGCGTGCGGCGGGGGACGGGTCATGGGTGACCGCGCCGGGACTCACGGCGGTGGGGGCGGGTTGGGGACGGGCGCCGGCCGCCGTCGCGGGGGACGCGCCAAGGGTGAGGGTGAGTCCGGCGCCGAGGAGGGACGTGGCGACGGACCGGGGGACGGACTTCAAGGGGGAGCTCCTTAAAGGGGGACGAGGCGGTTCTGAATGCTCACGGCGGCGGCGCCGCGGGCCCACTCCTCGAACGGGAGCGGACGGATGAACAGGGGGCAGTCGGCGGCCGCGCCGAACGCCTGCCGCTCGAACGCCGCCCGGATGTGGGGTTCGAACAGGTCGTACGCGGCCAGGCCCTCGCCGGAGACGACGATCCGGGCCGGTCCGACCAGGTTGGCGACGGCCGCGATGGCCAGGCCGATCGCCTCGCCGGCCCGGGCGAAGACCGCCGTGACCCTGGCGTCACCCGCACGGGCCAGCGCGTACGCGTCGTCGGCGGTGAGCTGCTCGCGCCCGGTGACGGCGCGGACCGCGGCCACTATCGGCTCGGTGCCGGCGATCGCCTCGACACAACCCCGCGCGCCGCAGTGGCACTCGGGACCGGACACGTCGACGCTGAGGTGCCCGATCTCGCCGGCCACCCCGAGTGACCCGGAGACCGGCCGCCCGTTGACGACCAGCCCGCAGCCGATGCCGGAGCCGACCGTGACCAGGGCGAACGAGTCGGCCCCGGCGCCCTCGCCGAACCAGTGCTCGGCGGTGGTGAGCGCCTTGACATCGTTCTCGACGGTGACCGTCAGCCCGGTCGCCGCCGAGGCCAGCTTCGCCAGCGCGACGTTGTGCCAGTGCAGGAACGGCGAGTAGCGGACGAAGCCGGTGGCCCGGTCGACGTCGCCCGAGACGGCCAGGCCCAGACGGCGGGTCCGGTCCTGGAAACGCTCGTCCAGCAGGTCGTGCACCAGGGCGGCGATCGCGCCGAGCACGTCGTGGACCGCCGAGCTGGTCAGCGGCCGGTGGGCGACCGCGCGAACCTGCGCCGTCAGGTCGCACACCACCCCGATGACCTCGTCGGCGGTGAGCTTGACCCCGACGAAGAACTCGCGGTCGGGGTGGACGCTGAGCGGGCTGGCCGGGCGCCCGGCGCCGGGTCCGGTGCGCTCGGTCGCCCCCAGTTCGGTCAGATAGCCGGCGTCGATGAGCGGCCGGGCCGACTTCGTCACCGCCGCGCTGGAGAGCCCGAGCCGGCGGGCCAGGCCCACCCGGCTCTGTGGACCCGTCGTGACGAGGGCGGTCAGGATCGCCGCCGCAGCCGGGGAGGCGGCGAGGGCGGCGTCATCGTGGACCGAGGCCATGTCCGAAAACTAGGATCATTAATTAACTTCGTCAAGTATTGATAAATGCTGATCGTGGCTTCTACGCTCACCGGCACGTCACCGACCCGACATCGACGTGTAACAAGCGAGGTCCCGGCAATGCCCGTAGTTTTCGACCCCGAGCACCGGCTCTGGCTGCTCAATGGGCCATCCACCAGCTACGCCCTGCGGCTCGACGCCGACGGAGCCGTGCGCCACGTGCACTGGGGAGCCCCGCTCACCCTGGACGCCGCGGTCGCGCTGTCCGAGCTGGACGAGCGCACCCCGGACCCGGCCGCCAGCAGCTTCGAGCAGGGCCCCGGCGGCGCCGAGCTGCCGGTCGAGGGCGGCCGCCACTTCGGGCCGTCCGCCCTGCTGGTGCGCTTCGCCGACGGCACCCGGGCGATCGAGTGGGGTCACGACGGACACGAGATCGACGGCGACCACCTGCGGGTGCGCCTCGCCGACCCGCACTACGCCCTCACCGCGGTCCTGCACTACCGCCTGGCCGGGGACGTCGTCGAACGCTGGACGGAGCTCACCAATCGAGGGCCCGAGGGCGTCGCCGTGCTGCGCTGCGACTCGGCCGCGTGGACGCTGCCGTCCCGGGGTGACCTGCGGCTGAGCCACCTGGTCGGCGCGTGGAACAGCGAGTTCCGGCTGCGGCGCGTCGACTTGCCGGTGGCCGAGACCGTGCTGACCAGCCGCCGCGGCGTCACCAGCCACCACGCCAACCCGTGGCTGGCGCTCGACGACGGCACCGCCGGTGAGGAGCACGGCGAGGTGTGGAGCGCCGCCCTCGCCTGGAGCGGCAGCTGGCGGGTCACGCTGCATCGAGACCCGGGCGGCCGGACGGGCTTCACCGGCGGCTTCGGCCACGAGGGGCTGACCTGGACGCTCGCCCCGGGCGATACGCTCGAGACGCCCGTGTTCGCCGGCACGTACTCGGCCGCGGGCTTCGGCGGGGCGAGCCGCGCGTGGCACTCGTACGTCCGGCTCGGGGTCCTGGCCCACCCGGACGAGCTGCGGCCGGTGCTCTACAACTCGTGGGAGGCGACCGGCTTCGACGTCGAGGAGGCCGGGCAGATGGCCCTGGCCGCCCGCGCCGCGAGTCTGGGCGCCGAGCTGTTCGTGATGGACGACGGCTGGTTCGGCGCGCGCACCAGCGAACACGCCGGCCTCGGCGACTGGACGCCCAACCCGCGGCGCTTCCCTGACGGGCTCCGCCCGCTGGCCGTGGAGGTGCGCCGGCTCGGCATGCGGTTCGGGCTCTGGATCGAGCCCGAATCGGTCAACCCCGACAGTGACCTCTACCGCGAGCACCCCGACTGGGTGCTGCACGAGGGCAACCGCCGCCGCACCGAGCTGCGCCACCAGCTCGTGCTCAACCTCGCCCGGCCCGACGTCGCGGCCTGGACGCACGCCTGGCTCGACAAGCTCGTCGCCGAGCTGTCCCTCGACTACCTCAAGTGGGACTTCAACCGGGCTTTCACCGAGGCGGCCCCCGACTCGGTGTTCCTCGACCACACCCGGGCGGTCTACCGCATCATGGACCGGCTCCGCGCCGACCACCCGGGACTGCGGATCGAATCCTGCGCGGGCGGCGGCGGCCGGGCCGACCTCGGCATCCTGCGCCGCACCGACCAGATCTGGCCCAGCGACAACACCGATCCGATCGACCGGATCGCCATCCAGAACGGCTTCTCCCAGCTGTTCCCGGCCCAGACGATGAGCGCCTGGGTGACCGACGACCCGAACGTCACCACCGCACGGGAGACGCCGCTGCGGTTCCGGTTCCACGTGTCGATGGCCGGGGCGCTGGGACTCGGCGGCGACCTGACCAGGTGGAGCGCCGACGAGCTGGCGGAGGCGGCCGGGCTGGTCGCCACCTACAAGACCGTGCGGCCCGTTGTGCAGCACGGCACCGCCTACCGGCTCACCGGCGGCGGCACGCTGACCGGTGTGCAATACGTGCACGGCGACGACCACGTGATCCTCGCCTGGTGCCCGCGTCGCGCCTACGGCCACGACCCCGGTCCGTTGCGCCTGACCGCGGTCGAGGCCGGCGCTGCCTATATCGACCTCGATACCGGAATCACCCATCTCGGAACGGTCCTGCTGCGGCGGGGCCTGCCCCTGCCCCTTCCCCCCGGCGACAACGCGAGTGCGGTCGTCCGGCTTCGTCGCATCACTGTGGAGTAGAAATGATCCAGTCCCGCCGTACCCTCCTCAAAGGCGCCGCCGCCCTCGGCGCGGTCCCGATCCTCGCCGCGTGCAGCGGCGGCGACCCGGCCTCCGCCCCCGGCGACGCCGGCAGCAAGGCCACCTCGCTCGGCTCGGGTCTGGCCGACGCCGTGCCGAAGTCGGGCATCCAGGCGATGGTCGACGGCTTCCAGTCGAGCAGTGGCGACACCGTGCGCCTCAACGTCATGCCGCGCGACCAACTCGTCAACAACATCAGCACCTACCTGCAGGCGAACCCCGAGGACGTCATCACCTGGTTCGCCGGTTACCGGATGCGCTTCTACGCCGGCAAGGGCCTGCTGGCCCCGATCGACGACGTCTGGGAGACGATCGGCAAGAACTTCGGGACCGGCCTGGCCGCCGCCTCCTCGCATGAGGGCAAGAAGTACCTGGTGCCGAACTACAACTACCCGTGGGTCGTCTTCTACCGCAAGAGCGTCTTCCAGCAGCACGGCTACGAGGTCCCGACCACGTTCGACGCGCTGGTCGCGCTCTGCCAGAAGATGAAGAAGGACGGGCTGAGCCCGATCGCGTTCGGCGGCAAGGACGGCTGGCCCGCGATGGG
>DASRYP010000655.1:0-2242 GCA_035687165.1 Actinoplanes sp.
GACGTGCGCTTCGTCGTCCCCGAGGGGCTGTCGATCGGCGTCAACGAGATGCGGGCGCTGGTGCTGCGGGCGGCGAGCGCGCCGTCGGGCGGCCGGTGGCAGGTCGTGGTGATCGAGGATGCCGACCGGCTCACCGAGCAGGCGGGCAACGCGCTGCTCAAGGCGATCGAGGAACCACCCCCGCGCACAGTCTTCCTGCTCTGCACGCCGTCGACCCACCCCGACGACATCTCCGTGACGATCCGGTCGCGGTGCCGGGTGGTCGCGCTCCGGCAGCCGCCGGCCGACGCCGTGGCCGAGGTGCTGGTCCGCCGCGACAAGATCGCGCCCGACGTGGCCTCCTGGGCCGCGGCCGCGGCGCAAGGTCATGTCGGTCGGGCGAAACGCCTGGCCAACGACGCCGAGGCGCGCGAGCAGCGCGACGCTGTGCTGTCGGTGCCGCGTCGACTGACCGGTGTGGGCGCCTGCTTCGCGGCGGCGAGCGCGCTGATCAAGGCGGCCGAGGCCGAGGCGGCGCACCAGTTGGTCGAGACCGACGCGTCCGAACGTTCCGCTCTCGAGCAGGCGCTCGGGGCTGGTGGCACGGGCCGGGGCGCGGCCGGGGCGATGCGCGGCTCGGCCGGTCAGCTGAAAGAACTGGAACGCCGGCAGAAGTCCCGGGCCACCCGCTCGAAACGCGACGCACTCGACCGGGCCCTGGTCGACCTGGCCGGCTTCTACCGCGACGTCCTGATCACCAACTTGCGCGCCCCGGTCGGCGTCGTGCACACGGACGTGGCGTCGCAATCCGAGGCCGCGGCGGGCAAGTGGTCGCCCGAGAGTGCCCTACGCCGCCTCGAAGCGGTGCTCGCGTGCCGCCAGGCGATCGACGAAAACGTCAAACCCGAAATCGCCGTCGAGACGATGATGCTGAACTTGTGGCGCGGCTGAGTCCGGTCAGCGCCGGCCGACGCGACTGGGACCGTCGGGGGTCTCGTCGTCGTTGACGCCGAACACCTCCGCCATCTCGTCCAGTGGCGGTTCCGCGTCCTTGCCGTCGGGATGGTGACGAGCATCCTTGCCGTCGGCATCGTGACGAGCATCCTTGCCGTCGGGATGGTGACGAGCGGCGGCCGGGTGGACAGGGGTGGTGAGGTCGGGGGCCTCCAGGTCGGGGCCCGGGGGGATCGCCGTCGAGGCGGGCTCGGGATGGGCGGGCTCGTTCGCCGCGAGGAAGCCGGCGAGCCGGTTGTCCACCGCGGCGGTGATCTCGTCGGCCGGACGGGCCGCGTCCAGCACCAGGTAGCGCTTCGGGTCGGCCGCGGCCAGGTCGAGAAAGGCGTAGCGTACGCGCTCGTGGAACGCGCGGGACTCGCTCTCCAGCCGGTCCGCGCCCTCGCCCCGGGAATCGACGCGGTTCAGGCCCACGCCGGGGTCCACGTCGAGCAGGACGACCAGGTCGGGCTTGAGTCCGCCGGTGGCCCACGAGGACAGCCACGAGATCTCGGCAACCGGCAGCGTGCGGCCGGCGCCCTGATAGGCCAGCGACGAGTCCACGTACCGGTCGCTGACCACGACCGCGCCTCGGGCCAGGGCCGGACGCACGACCGTCGCCACGTGGTGGGCTCGGTCCGCCGCGTACAGCAGGGCCTCGGCCCGGGCTGACGGCGCCTCGGCCTTGTCGAGCACCAGCTGGCGGATGCGGGTGCCCACGTCCGTCGCGCCCGGCTCCCGGGTGACCACCACGTCGCGCCCCTGGGCCCGCAACATCGCCGCCAGGCGCTGCACCTGAGTCGACTTGCCGGCGCCCTCGCCACCCTCGAAGACCACGAAGACGCCGCTGCGCACGAACTGCTCGTTGGGCGAGAGCGGCCGCCCCCGGATCGATCCCCACAGATCGGCCAGCACGGGCACGCCGCGCTTGTCGTCCATCTGGCGGAACGAGCTGATGCCGACGAAGACCCCGAGCGCACCCGCGACCAGCAGCAGCACGCGGGTGGAGGAGACGTCGATGCTGATCGCGCCCAGGTCGACGCGGCGGGAACTGCCCAGGCCGACCAGGAAACCCGCGATCGTGATGGCGAGCAGCAGCACCATCCGCACGCCGATCTGGACGACGGCGAAGACCCGGCCGCGTACGGCGTCGTCGACCTCGCCGTAGAGCAGCGTCGTGCCGGCCAGGAACGCCATGCCCGCGCCCGCGCCGACCAGCAGCGCGCCGACGAGGGCCATCGAGAGGTGGAACGCGATGCCCAGGAACATG
>DASRYP010000656.1:0-4098 GCA_035687165.1 Actinoplanes sp.
ATCCTCTCTGGGATCTCCGGCTATGGCCGCAACATTCCGCTCGTCATCCTCGAGACGATCGAGGGCCTACCCGTCACGGCGAAGATCGAACCGTGCGCGTTCAACTCGGCCGAGGCCTGGGCGGTCGGAACCGGCCGTGGCCAGATCCTCGAATCTCTCGCCCAGACCGGCGACTACTGGTCGCCATGGTTCGACAACAGCGGAGATCTGCGCTTCCGGCGGACCTTCGATCCGGCGGCGACCGCGGCAGACATCAATCTCGACGCGGGGTACCGGGTGATCCGGGACAGCATCGTCGAGACCGACGACATCCTGACCTCGCCCAACACCATCGTCGTGATCTCCAACTCGGCCAACGACCCCAGCGTGCCCTGCGTGGGGGTGGCCACCGTGCCGCCGCAGGCGCCCAACTCGGTGGCGAACCGTGGCTTCGCGGTCGTGCGCACGTACGGCCTACAGCTCTTCGACGCCGGCCAGGCCGCGGCCGTGGCACAGGGCCTCGCTCAGCGACAGGCGATCTTCGAGCAGGTCAGTCTCTCCACGGCCGCCGACCCCCGGTACGACTCGTATAACGTCATCCGCTGGGACGGGGCGAACTGGCTCAACCTGAACTGGTCCATGACGCTGCGGGCGGGCGCCCCGATGACCCAGACGATGAGGCGCTCCTATGCAGCCTGACGTACCCACCGACACCGGCGTCGAGGTCGCCCGGATCAAGGCGCTGCAGGACAACGCGCAACGCCTCGGGCTGACCTGGCAACTCCGGCCGGCGACGGTCGTGTCCGGGCCGAATCCCGCGACGGCGAACCGGGTCACCATCGTCATGGACGGCGACGTCGGCAGCACTCCGGCGCCCATCGAGGCAGTCTCGATGATCGGCCCCCTGGCCTTCGGGATGCGCGTCTACGTGATCATTTCGCCACCGGCAGGCAATCACGTGGTCGGACTTGTCGACGGCCAACCCCCCGTACTCGGCAAGGCCGTGGGCATCTCCTACGCGCTCTCGCTCGGCTCGACGACCTCAGCAACGCCGGTCGCGATGCCCTCGGCTCCGGCCGTCGCCTTCCGTAAGCAATACGAGGACACCTATCTTCACTTCGTCTTCACGTGCACTTTCTTCTCGACCGTGGCCGACGCCGGGCCGGCGTTCTCGGCCGCGGTTCCCTCGCGCGGAATCGACATCCAGGTCGGCCGGCTCGACGTCGCCAACGGCGCGTTCAACACCCGTCAGCAGTGCGCCGGTCAGGCTGCCGCGCTCGTCCCGGCCGGCGAGTACACCTTTGAGGGCTACTGGCGTCGCTCGACCGGAACCGGGACGCTGTTCGTCGCTGCCGACGACGTCTGGACCATGTCGATCGAGGAGTATCTCCCGCAATGAGCGATCGATTCGCCGTGATCGCGGCACACAATCGCCCCGAGCTGCTGCGTGACACGGTGCTCGCGATTGGCCCCCAGGTCGACGCGGTGATCATCGTCGATAACGCCTCGAGCCCCGCGGTCGGCATGCGCTCCCTCGACCTGCCTCCGGATCGGTCCTGGCGCACGATGATCATTCCGGTCGCCGAGCAGCCGCCGAACCTGGCCCGGAACTGGAACGTGGGTATCGACGCCGCCATGCGCATGCACGAGGCGTCCGCGAATCGCGGCCGGCCCTTCGTGGCCGTCCTGAACGACGACGCGCCGCCGCCGCCGAGCTGGTTCGCGGCCGTGACCGCGGCCATGGTCGAGACAGGGTCCGTCGTCGGCTGCTCGGACCCGTGGGGCACACCGCACGAGCCGCGAGTCAAGCGTAAGCCCGACCGGTCACTCATGGAGCGCATGCCAGGGTGGGCCTGGATCCTCGACCCGATCAGCCCGGTCCGCCCGGACGAGTCTCTGCGCTGGTGGTGGAACGACACGGATGTCGACTGGCAGGCCCGGCTCGCCGGCGGCATGGTCATGGTCGGCGGCCTGGCCGTCCCCAACGCCCAGCCCAACCACTGGACGGTCGCCCGGGCGGACTGCGCCGCGCAGGCGCGCGCTGACGGCCCGACCTTCGCCGCGAAATGGGCCGCGTACGGTGGCTGTCCCTGGTGAGCGCGTGACGGTATAGTGACGCGTCATGGATGAGGTGGCGCGCTGGCTGTTCGCTGCGATGATCTCGATCGGCCCATGGGGCGCCGTCGCCCTCGGGCTGATCGGAGCCGGGCTGGTCGCCTGGGGATGCCGTGGCCAGTGGAGGGCGGAGCGGTGACGATGTGGCGGCACGAGTTCCTGGCCCGGGCGCACGAGATCCTGCGCCCGGAGGTCTACCTAGAGGTGGGCGTACAGACCGGGGGCTCGCTGGCCCTGGCCGAGCGGGCGGGGCTCGCGATCGGCGTCGACCCCGCTCCGGTGATCCGGCCTGAGCACGAGCGCGCGAACCAGCGCATCTACGCCCAGACGTCGGCCGAGTATTTCGCCTGCGAGTCGTGCGAGCGGCCGACGATCGACTTCGCCTACATCGACGGGTCGCACCTGTACGAGGACGCGCTCCTCGACTTCATCAACATCGAGGCCCACACCGGGCCGGCCTCCGTCGTGATGTTCGACGACGTGCTGCCGTACTCGGCCGCCATCGCCACCCGCGAGCAGCCGGCCGGCGACTGGACCGGCGACGTCTGGAAGGTGATCCTCGCTCTGGCCGGCACGCGGCCCGACCTGGGCATGGCGACCGTCGACGTCGCGCCGACGGGCCTACTGATCGTCACCGGACTCAACCGTCACGACCTGCTCCTAGAGGGCGCCTACGGACTACTTACCGGCGGCGCCGGCCTGGTCGACCAGCCGCCGCCGGACGCCGTCCTGAACCGTACGCACGCAGTCGACGCCGAAACGGCGCTCGAAGGACTTCGACAGTGGAAGGAATCCCACTAGTGGGCAAGCGAATCGCGATCACCGGCGGCGCCGGATTCATCGGTAGCCACGTCGCCTACTGGGCGCAGCGGGCCGGCCACGAGGTCTCGTTCTTCGACCGGCGCAACGGTCACGACGTCCTCGGCGACCTGTCCGGGCTCGAGGGCGCCGACGCCGTCATCCATCTTGCCGGCGTGCTCGGCACGATGGAGATGTTCGACGACATCCCGGGCGCGATCGAGCAGAACGTCCTGGGGTCCTACCGCGTCGCCGAGTGGTGCCTTGAGCACGGGGCCCAGTACACCGGCATCCTCGTGCCCGACGTCTTCCCCTCGATCTACTGCGCCACGAAGGTCGCCGCACACCGACTGACCAGCGCGATGCGCCACGCGAAGGGCCTCAAGGTCTCCCACGTCATCGCGTATAACGCGTTCGGCCCAGGGCAGGCGTACGGCCCGGGGCACCCGCGCAAGTTCGGCCCGACGTTCTCGATGGCCGCGTGGCAGGGCCGGCCGATCCCGATCTGGGGCGACGGGACGGCCCTGATCGACCCGGTCCCGGTCTCGATCGTGGCCCGGATGCTGGTCGACGCGACCGACCACGCCGACGACGCCGTGTTCGACGGCGGGCTCGGCTTCGCGGTCAGCGTGAACGACGTGGCCCGGGTCGTGCTCGACGTGACCGGCTCGAGCGCCGGCATCGCCTACGAGCCGATGCGCATCGGCGAGACGCCGACCAACGTCGCGGCGAAGGGCCGCGGCTGGGACCGGCTCACCTGGCACCCTCGGACCGAGGTGGCCGCCCAGTACGGCATGGTCGGTGCGCGCCCGAATTGGAAGGCCGCGCTCGCCGAGACGGTCAACTGGTACGAGGCCCCGGCGCTTGCCGGGGCGGTCGAGGTCACGTCGGGGTGGAAGCCGGCGACCTGATGACCGTCGCGATCTACTCGGCGATCTATGGCGAGTACGAGGCGACCGCGAAGCCGCTGCCTCCGGACTCGCCGCACATCATCGCGCACATGTTCACCGACCGACACGACCTCGCCGAGCAGGCGCGATCGGTCGGCTGGCATGCGATCTACTCGAAGGCACCGTACGAGCACTCCACGTCGAATCCGGCCAACGGCGACCCGGCCATCGTCACGCCGATGCTCGCTCACAAGTACTGGAAGACGCACCCGGTCGAGGCGATGGCCACGGCCTGGGCCAGCAACCCGGAGAACGC
>DASRYP010000657.1:0-4464 GCA_035687165.1 Actinoplanes sp.
GTTGAGCGCCCATCCCGGCGTCGAGGTGCTGGTCGTCGACGACGGGTCGACCGACGGTACGGCCGCCGCGGTGGAGCAGCTCGGGCTGGGCAACGTGCGAGTCGTCCGCGTCCCGAACGGCGGCAAGGCGAACGCCCTCAACGCCGGGGTGCGGTTGTCGCGCAACGATCTGATCGTGATGGTCGACGCGGACACCGTGGTCGAGACCGACGCCGTGCACCGGCTCGTGCAGCCGTTCGCCGAGCCGGGGGTGGGCGCGGTCGCCGGGAACGTCAAGGTCGGCAACCGGCGCGGGCTGATCGGCAAGTGGCAGCACATCGAGTACGTGATCGGTTTCAACCTGGACCGGCGGCTCTACGACACGTTCGGCTGCATCCCGACCATCCCCGGGGCGCTCGGCGCGTTCCGCCGTGCGGCGCTCACCGAGTCGGGCGGCCTGAGCACCGACACCCTGGCCGAGGACACCGACCTGACCATCGCGATCCACCGGGCCGGCTGGCGAGTCGTCTACCAGGAGTCGGCGCGGGCCTACACCGAGGCGCCGGCCACTTTGCAGCAGCTTTGGCGACAGCGGTACAGGTGGAGCTACGGCACGATGCAGTCGATGTGGAAGCACCGGCGGGCGGTCGTCGACCGGGGCGCGTCGGGGCGGTTCGGCCGGCGCGGGCTGCTCTTCATCGCCCTCTTCAGCGTCCTGTTGCCGCTGCTCGCGCCGCTGATCGACCTGATGGCGCTGTACGGGTTGCTCTTCCTGGACCGCGAGATCACGATCATCGGCTGGCTGGCCATGCTGGTCGTGCAGGTGCTGACCGCGGTGCTGGCGTTCCGGCTCGACCGCGAACCGCTGCGCCCGCTCTGGACCCTGCCCCTTCAGCAGATCGTCTACCGCCAGGTCATGTACCTGGTGCTGCTGCACTCGGCGCTCGCCGCGGTCACCGGCCGGCGGCTGAAGTGGCAGACGATCCACCGCACGGGCGATCTCAGTTCCGTGCCCGTTCCCGGACGTCGACCGTGATCGTTGGACGGGCGCGTGTCGTTCGACCGGTGCGTATAGCCGCACTGGCGTTCGGGTAGAGGAGACGGCATGCCATCCCCAGGGGAGATTGTCGGCGGTCGATACCGACTGGACGAACGGATCGCGGCCGGCGGCATGGGGGAGGTCTGGCAGGCCACCGACACGGTGCTCGGCCGGGACGTCGCGGTCAAGACGCTGCACGCCGACCGGGCCGGTGACCCCGGCTTCCAGGAGCGGTTCCGGCACGAGGCACGGTCGATGGCAGCGCTGCACCATCCGGGCGTGGCCGACGTGTACGACTTCGGCGAGACCGGCGACGGCACCGACGCGTACATCGTGATGGCCCGGATCGAGGGCGAGCCGCTCAACGGGCGCATCGCCGCGGAGGGACGGCTCACCCCGGAAGAGACGATGTCGGTGGTGGCCCAGGCGGCTCGCGCGCTCGAGGCCGCCCACGAGGCCGGCATCGTGCACCGCGACGTGAAGCCCAGCAACCTGATCATCAAGCCGGACGGGACCATGGTGCTGGTCGACTTCGGGGTGGCCCGCTCGGCCCATTCGTCGACGCTGACCGGCGCCCGCGAGGTCGTCGGCACGGCGATGTATATCGCCCCCGAGCAGGTCTCCAAGGCCGAGACCGGGCCACCCGCCGACCAGTACGCGCTGGGGGTGGTCGCCTATCACTGCCTCGCCGGGCACGCGCCGTTCCTGGGCGACAACCCGATCGCGATCGCGCTGCAACACGTCAACGACCCGCCGCCCGATCTGCCCGAGGACGTGCCGCCCGCGGTCCGCGCGCTGGTCCTGCGGGCGATGGCCAAGAACCCGGAGGACCGCTTCCCGACGGCGGCGGCGATGGCCGAGGCCGCCGACCGGGCCGTGTCGGGCGGGGACACCACGGCGGTCCTGGCCGCGCCACGTTACGGGGCAGGAGTCGCTCCGACGCCGTCCACGTTGCCGGAGCCGGCCCGGACGAGCGGTCCGCGACGCGGCGTCGTCGTGCTGGCCGGCGCAGGGGTGCTGGTGCTGGCCGGGGCAGTGGCCGCGGTCGCGCTGTTGGTCGACCGCGGGAACGACCGGACGCCCGGCACCACGCCCCCTTCGCAGTCGGCGCCGGGGTCGGTGGTCGGCACCGGCGACGCGCCCAAGCCCGGGACCACGACGCGGCGCACCAGAACACCGACGACGAGACCGACCACGAAGCCCGCGCCGCCGGTCGACCAGCCGTCGGACCCGGCCTCGGAGGTGCCGAGCGGCCCGGTGTCGAGCGAGCCCGAGGATCCCGATGGCGGCGGCTCGACCGAGCCTGAGGATCCCGGCACCTCGGCCGATCCCGCACCCGGCGGAGAGAACGGCGGCGGGAACGAAGGCCCGGGCAACGAGGGCCCGGGCGGCGGCGGGAACGAGGAGGAGACCGAGGCGGGCGCCGGCAAAGGCGCCCCGCCGGCCGGAACTAGCGTGGGGTGACCACGGCCTTGATCTCGGCCACCTCGGCCGCGATCCGCTCGACCGCGTCGGTGAGCTTGGGCATCTGGTCGTTGGCGAGCGACCCGGTGCGCAGGTTCGCGGTCAGCAAGGCGCCGCCGGCCCGCTGCGACTGCGTCCCCGTCGCCTTGCCGATGTTGAACGACCAGATGTCGTCGATCTGAGCCTTGACCTGCTTGGCGATCTCCGCGGAAAGCCACTTCTTGTCATCGGCGGTGAGTGCCACGGGGATGTCCTCCAGATGCCAGGAAGCCGTGGAGGCTTCGAGTTTCGTCTCGTACGACGACGAGAAGTGCGCATGGTGGTCGTGCGGGCTCGTGCCCGTGTACTTCTGCTGCCGCCAGCCCGCGTCGGCCGACCAGATCCGCCGGTTGAAGATGATGTACCGCAGGCGCTTCTCGGCGCCCGACCGGCAGCGGGTGAGCAGGTGCTGCACGACGTTCTCCATCGTCAGCCCGGGCGTGCGCAGGTCGACGTCGACGTCGATGGCGTGGACCTCGTTCGTCCGATCGGCGTCGTGGATCGGCACGTTGCCGGTCTCGTCGGGATTGTGGTCGGACTGGTTGCCCTGATGTGACGCGTCCCCGACGGAGCCGTCACTCGACTTGTCGCGGTTCGGCGCGATCGCGTCGACCTCGGAGCGCAGCTTCACCAGGCACGGAACCAATATCCAGCTGGCCATTCGTCAGCTCCTCACGCTGCGTGGACGACGGCGGGCAACGCTATCAGTACCCGCACGCCGGGGTCATCACTCAAAGAGGGACCTGTTCGTCTTTTGTGGTATATCCAACACTCCACTGTGATCATGAGAAAGCGGACCTATCCGATGTGGATCGGACGTCGGGTACGGAGATCGTCAACAGGGCGCCGGCCCCCGCGGTTGCGCGTCACACATGGAACAAAAGGAACCAAAGGGACTCCCGGCAGCACGCCACCACGGGGGCGGGGCAGGCTGACCCCGAGGCCTACCTGAACGGGAGCTTCCAGACCGTGGGCCACCGGCTCGACGGCCACTGCGACTAAGCCCCGTACCGTCAGAGGCATGCACCTGTCCGACCTGCGTGCGGCAGCCCGCAAGCGGCCCACGGACGAAGCCTGGGTTCTCGCGCTGCGAGCCGGACTCGCGGCGGCCATCCCCCTCGTCATCCTCGTCGGCACCGGCCACGCGGACTGGGCCGGGGTGGCGACCTTCGGCGCGTTTACCGCCCTCTACGGGCGGGACGAGCCCTATCCGCACCGTGGTCGGATCGTCGCCGCGGCCGCCGCCGGACTGTTCCTCTCGGTGGCCGCCGGCACCCTCGCCGCCCTCGCACCGCGGCCCGAGATCGTCGCGGTCGCCGCGATAGCCCTCGTCGGGGCGACCGCGACGGCCTTCTGCAGCCGCTACCGGATCGGCCCGCCGGGCGGCCTGATGTTCGCCTTCGCCGCCGCCGTGACCAGCGCTCTCTCGGCCCAGCCGGGCGACCTGCTCCGCAACGCGGCCCTGACCGCGGGCTCGTCCGCCGCCTCCTGGGCGATCGTCATGTCCGGTGCCCTGTTCGCTCCCGAGGCTCCGCGCCGCCGCGCGATCGCTCGCGCCCTGCGGGCGACCGCCGCTGTGTCCGACGCACCCGACGGCCCGGCCGTCCTGACCGCCCGCCAGCAGGCCGCCCTGGCCGTCGAACGGGCCTGGCGGGCGACGGTCCCCGGCGCCGAGCAGGTCCTGGTCGCGCACGCCGAGACCGAGCTGAACCGCTTGCCCGGTCACCATCCGAAGGCCGCCGCGAAGCTGCGCGCCCTGGCCGCCCGGGTCCAGGCTCGCGGCCCGCTCCCCCGGCTGACCGCGACCGACGCGGAGAGGCGCGACATCGTCCGCCGTCGCCAGGAGGCCACCCTGATGCGCGACCTGCCGAAACAGAAACGTGGCCCGCTCTGGCCGGCCGCCGTCCGGGTCGCCCTCGGCGCCCTCCTCGCCGGCGCCGCCT